>JAFYUA010000099.1 GCA_017549745.1 Clostridia bacterium
CTCAAGGCAAAGAACCTCGTGCTCGTGGGTGACCACAAGCAGCTGCCGCCCATGCTCGGCTCCGACACCTATGAAGAAGTAGCGCGCAAGCTTGGCATCTCTGCCGAAAGTGCAGAGCACATGAAGGTGAGCCTTTTTGAAGAACTGTTTGAATCGGCTCCGAGCGAGCTAAAAACCATGCTTTCCACCCAATACAGAATGCACAATCAGATAATGGACAGTATCAATCAGTTCTATATCAAAGAAAACGGCTACGGTCTCCGTTGCGGTCTGCCCGACCCCGACCGTGAGCGCGCTCATCACTGCCACGGCAAAGCCATTGGCGAAAATGACCACTCGCTTTGGGTGGATGTGCCGCTTTTTGAAGAAAACCGCGAAAGCCGTTCACCAGTCAACTACAGTTATTCCAACAAAGCTGAGTGTGATTGCATAAAAGATATTTTGCTCACCATCAATGACAACCTCGCCGCCAACGGCTTCGAGGGCAAAAAGCGCATTGGCATCATCAGCTTTTACAGCAATCAGGTGCGCATGTTTGAAAATGAATTTTTCAGCCGCGATTTCACCAACCGTATAGACAAGCTCTCGCTTCGCATTGGCAGTGTGGACCGCTTCCAGGGCATAGAGTGCCCTGTGGTCATCTGCAGCTTTGTGCGCAACAATGACCGCGGCGAAATCGGCTTTGCCAAAGATCCAAGGCGCGTGAATGTGGCTCTTTCGAGAGCGCAGGAGCTTTCAATTATTGTGGGTTGCACAGAGCTTTTTTGCTACTCAAACAATAGCCCCGAGGCAAGCGCCATATACAAAACCATAACTCAAAACATTTTCAAAGCAGGAGGTGAGCGAAGTGTTTGGGATTTTAAATAAAGAGAGCGCCTATGATGTGCTTGCTGCCAAGGTCGAAAAATCATCCCCCACGCTTGCAGCTATATGCGCAAGCAGCTGGCATCTTCCCATCTACAGGCAAACTCTGACCTATGAGCTATCTTCAATGCGCAAAATGACCGCCATCGAAGAGTATATTCTGAAAGCTGCCGACATGAAGCTCTCCTACAATATTGATGTGTCTATGCTGCCATCACTTTTCGGACTCGACGAAGTGTTTTTTGATGCAGTGATTGACTTTCTCACTGCTAAAGGCGCCATCGACAAAGATGCCCTGCCCACGCTAAAGCTCACCGAATCGGGCAAAAGCTTTTTGGCTCAGGGTAAGATTAGTGCCGAGGCAACCACCGACAGCATAGAATATTACATTGACCGAAAATTCGCCACAGTGTATGCCACACCGTCAAAAGAGGAGCGCATAGGCATGCATCCAAAGTGCAATGCCATTGACAAGGCAGGCGAAAACCCCCGCAAATACATCAACCGCAAATTCGCACTTGAAGCTGCCAAAACAATAGGCAAGGAAATAGAAAACCCCAAGCTCGGCACAAGGCTCACCTCGATAATATCGGCAAAAACCACCGATGCCGCCAAGGCACTCTTTAGCGAGATATGGTTCTATGACATAGCAGGCGGCACCTTTGTGCGCAAAATTTGGGACCATGGCAGAAAGTGCTTTCACAACGAGCTTGCTCGCCTTCTTGATTTGGCGCACATCGACTCAGGCTACAAGCTCACCGCCGCAAAGTCCAATCTGATATCAGAGGCAGTACAGCAGCTCGCCAACGAAAAAGACAAACTGAGCATTTGCAGAGGCAAGGCAGCCGATGAAGCTCTCACAGAGCTTATATGCTCCGCCAAAGCTAAAATCACCATGCACTTGCCCCACCTTAGTGATGACATCATCTCAGAAATAACCGAGCTTTGCAAATCACAGGTGCAAAATGGAGTTGAGGTGATGGTGACATATGCAAGTTGTGATGATGTCACCTTTCCCCAAACAGGCATCACATTCCAGCCAAAAGAAAGCTCAGACAATATCACCAGTTTAACAGCCGACAGTTCAAAATGCATCATATCGGGCATCCATTGGGCAGACCACGGTGCAGCTGCAATAGCTTGCGGCGATGCAGTGTATGTGATAGATGATGAGGGGTTTGTGAGAGAATTACTAAATCAAGTTTAATTAAAAGAACAGATGCTATAAGCATCTGTTCTTTTAATTGTCTTTAATCACTTTCCATTTTTCAACAAGCCTCTCTACCGACCATGCAGCATTTGCAGGCGATGTAGACGGCAAGCATATCGCATCTCTGTTGATTTGAGATTTTGTATATTTCTTAAAGTATTTTTCGGCAGTTTTTCCGTTCACATAAATCTGCCTGATGTCCGCTTCTTTCAAGATTTTAGTAAGGTCATTTACTTTCACATCTCTGATAGAGCTGTCTGAACTTCCCGTTATCTCGCACGAAGCTATAACATCCCAAAGTGCAATGCCGTTTTCAAACAAAAGCTTCTTTTTCTCTTCAATAGTTTCAGGCGCTTCACATTCAAGCACAGAGGATATCACTTTCCAAAAGCGGTTTTGAGGATGTCCGTAAAAAAACATTTGCTCACGGGATTTCACTGATGGAAAACTGCCCAGAATTAAAATTTTGGAATCCTTATTATATAAAGGCAGGAAGGGGTGGTCTATCATTTTAATCACCTCATCAAAAGTATATTTTATTATTGCGAGGCATACGGTTTAGATGCAGCCAAATTCAATGAATAGTCGTATCAAGTCAGGGCTAAAAATTTCAAATCAATTTATCACAAAAACCGCCCTACTCATAAACCACACTATTCTTCAAACCCTGTTTTCCTGTATCTTATAAACGAAACAATGACCGATGTCATAGTTATTATTTCACAAATAATGCCTCCCACTGTAAAGCACATAACTGTATTGTTAATAAGCCAAACAGGTGACACAAAGAAAAATCTTATATTTCTTATAAAAATTCCGCTTCTGAACATAATGGAATATGAACCTCCAATCTGGGCCACCATAAGTACGAATGACCACCAACCGCTAAATGTAAACCAAGTTGCCACAGCATACAATATAACAATAATTCCAAAAACAAATTTATTTTTCAGATTATCCTTGAGGCACACAATTGAACATATAACAGCTATTATATTAAACATTGCAGCAGAAGGCTGTCCTAACAAAAAATAGCTGACTGCAAACAACAACGCGCCTACTCCTATAACTAAAACAAGTTTCCTATTTCTTTTGCACTGAAACGAAAGAATAATTGCCATCATAGCAATTAGACTGATAATCTGTCCCCATATTTTCATTTTTCTTTCTCCTTTCGACAATATTCGACATTATTTATATTCTTCGTATCAAGTTAAGAGCAAAATTTACTTCTTAAATTTATTTATCCAGTCCAGAATTTCAGAATATTTCATATCTCCCGATGCAACAGACAAACCAAAATCAACAATATCTGCATTGGTGCAATTCATTTTTATACCCTCTGCTTCCAAAAATGTCAGCATAACATATACACCTATTCTTTTATTACCATCAACAAAAGCATGATTGGATATCAATGAGAACCCAAGACTTGCTGCTTTTTCTTCTTTTGTTTTATAAAGTTCTTCTCCGCCAAATGTAGCATACGCATTATTAAGAGCACTTTCTAAAAGTCCAACATCTCTTACACCAACA
>JAFYUA010000100.1 GCA_017549745.1 Clostridia bacterium
ACAGCGCAGAATCACCGTATAGCTTGAGTACTGTTTTTCTGCCGTTGGCAATCATTTATTTGTCGGTCGGTTCTAAACTAAAAATAAGTGCCGACATATACTCATCACTGCCGCCGAGAGTGAGCTCGGCATCTGCTATCAAGGATGCGGATGCACCGATGCTTGCATCGGCAGTGGCATCGATAACACCGCCCATTTTTATGCGGATATCAAAATCCTTGGTGTAGGTTGCCCAAGAGTTGGATGCGGTTGCAGTGAGTATTGCAACAGTATCTTCGAGAGCATAGTTTTCACCTATATCAAAACGATTGACAACGCCATCTGAGGTAACAACCGCATCATCAGATGTAGACCATGTGATTTCGGTTCCGTTGTCACCTGTTGTGCGAAGGTCAAGGTTTTGTGTTACCACATGGGGAAGACTCAGAGATTCAATGTCGCGCTGAGCTTTGGTCATGAGATATTTAAGCTTGAGAGTGGGTCTCATTGATGCGTCCGAAGCTTTTATTGAGCCAAAGACAATCGTGCCCGTTGTTGATTCAACCTTGAGCCAGATAATCTTGTTTGAAGATGAATTCAGATTTGCTTTGACAGCTTCAGCAAAATCAGCTGTTTCATAATTCTGCCCTGCCTGTAACACATTGCCGCTGTCGTACAAAACAGTTGTTGCATCTGCAGCCAAAAGACCGTTGGCAAGACATGTGTTGTATGTAGCAGCTGACGAATCTGCTTCGAGATAAGCTTCGAGGCTATCATCAACAATGCTGACAACAAAGTTTGAGTTGACTGTTAATGCCTCAGTAGTGGTGTAGAGCCTTAAAATTGACGAGTCAATTCCCGAAAGCTCTTCATCATTCAGCTCGCTAAGATCAAAACGTACAAACGAAAATCGCTCGTTACCCATATTAGATACAACAAGCTCATTTCTGGTTTCGGCAACATCGCGTTTTGTTTTGGAGATGATTGCCTTTGCCGACGCATAAACTTCTTTGGTGAGCAAAAGATTATCGTGTATTTCCGAGGTTGGAACTATAACCGTGATAGTTTGTTCATCAGTTGCGCCGCCGTTAGAAATATGAGCAGTAATTGCGACGGTTGCATCAGGTGACCCTATCTGCGGTCTTGTAACTGTGCCATCAGACGCAACTGCCGGGTCTGATGATGTGTAGGTTATGGAAGTGCCGTCGTAGATTCCCTGATAAGAAAAATCGAGGTTTTCTGTGACTGAGTCCGCACTTATATTTGAACCCTTGATTTTCTCAAAAGAAATTGCTTTTTTCTCTTCTTCAACAAATTCTGCCGCAGTGAGGCTGCGAGCAGGAACGGTTATGTCAAAATCTCTCGTTATTGGTGAAACTGAAGGATTTGTCGGATACGAAATTGTAGCTCTGATAGTTGCCTGTGAATCTGTTTCGCCAAAATTTTCTATTGGGCGGATAACGGAGCCGTCTGATGCAACTACATCTTCATTAAGTGACGACCATTCAATTTTTATGCCATATTTCCCGCTTGTTGCTGTTTCAAAATCAAGGTCCTGAGTTACTGAACTTTGTCCGTCGGAGCTTATGAGAGAAAAGTCCAGACTATCTTTTAGCAACTGCATTTCTTGCTCAATATCAACCTCTGTTACGAAATTGAGCTTTGGTCTTTTGGCTTCGTCGGATGCCATTCCGTTAAAAACCCATGCACTTGAAGCCGTGCTCAATGGGTCGAGCCTGAATGTTATAATTTTAGAGCCAGATGCTTTGAGAGCATTTGCAATTGCCGTACCATTAAGAGTGATGGTTACCTTGGATGTAGAATCAGAATATGTGCCCGTGTTGGTGTTGATTTTGGTGCCTCCTGTGAGCATTCCTGCTGAGTTTGCAGAATTGTATGTCACAGAAGTTCCTGACCATGCATTCAGCGATTCGTCGAGAATTGAAACATCTACACCACCAAATGCAAGTTCAACATGTTTGAGCACAAGCTCCGCTCTGTCGCATGATTCAATTTCGTCTATAGAACAATCAGACAGGTCGAATTTAAGAAGCGGAATTCGTTTGTTGTATGAATTGTTGTCCAAAACAAGCTTATCACCGTATTGGTTTACATCGGCTTTTGACTTTCTCACAAAGGATGCATCGGTGAGTGTAGCACTTGTTACCGCATCAAACTTTGTGCCTGTGGATGCTAAAGACACAGTGCACAAAGTTGACAGTGCGATTAAAATGCTGAGAAATACACTTGTTATTTTTTTGGTCACTTTATTTCAACTCCTTTCATTTATTTGCACCGATAAGACGGTATATAACTGCTGATGCTTCTGCACGGGTGGCAGTGGAGTGAGGATTAAAAAAGTTCTTGTCGTCACCGCCAAAAAGTCCAAATGCCGTGCTTTTTGAAACATACTCAGTTGCCCATGTATCTATTGTTGCCGAATCGGCAAATTCAGCACAAGAGCCATCGGCATTCAACTGCTTCAGCTCTGCAGCCACGCAAAGCATTTTCGCCATTTCCTGACGAGTGACAAGCTTGTTTGGCTTGAAAGTACCGTCTTCATAGCCACTGATTATTCCTGCAGCAAATACTGCATTAACATAAGGTGAATACCAGTCAGACTGTGAAACATCTTTGAACACAGCAGTATGCTCTTGAGGTAATTCGAGCCCGAGTGCTCCTGCAATCAGCTTGGCAAATTCTGCCCTTGTCACAAATGTGTCAGGAGAAAATTCGGTTGCGGTCTTTCCTGCAACTATGCCTTTTTCAAAAAGGGAAACGATGTAGCTTTCAGCCCAGTGACCTTTGCAGTCTTCAAACACAGTTGTCTGAGGTGCGGTAGGAGTCACTACAGAAGTGCCTGCACCACCGCCCGATGACGATGACTCTCCCCTATTTGGTGATGACGGAGTACCCGAGTTAATACCGGAATCGGGAGTGTCAGATACGCCTGCATTTCCTGTTATGATATATCCATTAGAATACGAAAAATCAATCGCCTCGTCATTGTAGGTCACCTTGCCGTATTCTTTGTCGGTTGCAATCTTAATACCGTCCGAAAGAGCTTCGGAACCATATAGTTTAAGTGTGTTGCTTTCAAATATGGCAGAAAAATCATTGAGCTGATTATCGGAATAAACAAGTTTTTTGTCTCCGTCAGATATTTCGTTTGCATTGGTGAATGCAATGTAGACAACATCGTCTTTGTAGTTCTTCTCAACATATGCCATTTCTCCGTCAAATGAGTAAGAACCAAAGCTTCTGAGTGCGGGTTCTTCTTCATTTGATGAATAATACGAACCCACATTTGCATTGATGTTTATCTGCATTGCAGTTGCAACATCTGCTGAGCAATCCATGGCGAGTCGACTTACGCGTATGTCGTCGTCTATGTCGACATCCTGAGGATAGATTACTGAGTCAAAAGTTACGGTGTTTGCTGATTCTTTGGCGTATTTTACAGATTTTGACTGAGTAACACCAACAACGGGCGCATTCATCCAACGATCGTGAATTTCTGCCTTGGTGTCTTCATCGGGCACAATTATTTTAACATTGGGGCTTGATGCGTGAGTTGTTTTGACCACGCCGGTGTCGGCATCGTATCGGAGATTTCTATTGTTGTCGGGATGCCAGTATAGTGTGTAAGTGTGGGGGTTTGAGTCGGTATTATTCAAAATGTGATCGGACACTATCAGATATTTGTTTTTGAGAAGAAGAACTTTTCTGTGCATGTCAAATCCGGTGTATGCTTTGTCGGTTGATGCGTGCAAAAAGTCGAATGCGGCATTTGTTTTAAGCTCGGTTGGACCGGGAATGTTGGCAGTTGCGTGATTCTGGTCTTTGCCATCTATGACAATGGTGTTGTGAAGTTCGGTCATTTTTCTCATAGATGTAAAATCCGCACCGGGGGAATATCCCGAATTACCTGCATCAACAAGAAGCTGTGAACCATATGCCCACACATCAAGTGCAAGCTCGTCATTGTGACCGTGAGTGCCACCGTTGTCGTTGTTGAGGAATGCACAGATAGAGTTTGGTTCCCAGCCTGAACGCATCATACAAATTGCCTTTTGCGGATAGAGCTTCGATGTGTATTCAGGCTCCGTGCCCTCAGTGCCGAGGGAGGCAATGTAGCGAAGATCGCCACGATTGAAAAATTCTTCATTATATTGTTCAACCACGCCGCGCACATTGATTCTGCCACCGTCGCCATATGGTAAGGTGACACCTGATGCGTAGGCAAGGGTTGAATAATAGGTAACAAGACTTAAAAGACGGTCCGAAAATTTGATATAGTCGGGGTGGTTAACGCCGTCACGCGCTTTTACAATTCGCACAATGCCTGCAATTTCGTCAATAACACCCGACACATAGTTGGTGCAGCTTTCGGCATAGCTACCGTCGGGGTTGAACATACCGTTGCTTTCTCTATAGTAAAAATCTATAAGGTCTGCTTTTGCTTTTTCCCATTCGCCATCGCCAATGAATTCGGGAAAATATGCACACACTCTTGCAATGTTTGCCAAAACAGCATTTGCCTGATTGGCGGCGGCGTTGGTATAAGCCTTCCCGTTAAAGCCGTCGTAGTGAGAATACATCCATTTCATAAGTGCAGTGAACACCTCATCGGTCATATGCTCACTGTTTATTGCAGTATAGATTATGCGAATAATATTTTCCATACGCCAGCCTGCGTCGAGGGATTGAACATAACGATAACCCGGTTGCTGAGTGTATTGGGTTATGGCAAGCTCCAACGCACGATACAGATAGTCTTCATTGCCATTTCCCAGATATGCACTTGCAAGCCACGACATCTGGTATCCACGGGTGCCATAACCACCCCAGGTTTGTTCAACCTTCCAGTTGTTTATCCAGTAGTTCATTTTTTCAAATATGAAGCCTGTTTGTCTATAGTTGAAAATTTCTACGACATTGCTTATTTCGCCATTTTTGTTCCAGGTTAAAAGGCTTTCATCAAAATTAGCAAAGTTGGATGATTTTGTCAGATATACCTTTTTGGGTTTATTGCCGGTTGTTCTTCCGTAGAAACTTAAGGTGATGGAGGTTGGCGATGAGAAGGTTTTGGTTACATCAAACCTAAAATACGGGCGCTTAGTGTCGGAGCTAAAAGGTGTTCTTTCGTCTTGCGCCTGCTCCTGACAATACAGAATTTGCTCATTTCCGTAATTAGTGTCACCGTTATCACAAGGGGAAACATAGGTGTCGGCAATTGCGGGGTATTTGTAGGTTACGCCGTCTTCTGTGACGGAAAAGTAAGGAGCATATTCCGAGCCGTATTCTTTGGAATATATTTCGAGGGAAGAGCCATCCATATCGGAATCAATCAGACCAAAAGCACCTGACGATATTTTGCCCCTGCTTGTAAGATCTATGGTGTACCAATTGGGCTCTGTGCCAACATAGCCCTGACCTTGGAGCGATTCAACATCGTAATAAGCCCAAATGTAGTCAAATGCCGCTTCTGCCTGCAGATTGTAGCCAGATGGCTCGAAGGTGTAGATGCTGTCACCGCCCTTGGTACGATAATATGCGATAAGCTCAGATTTAGCCGTTTTGTAGTCGCCTATTTTCGCGCTTTGTTCAACCATGGAAAGCTCGGGGTATATGTCGTAACGAAGTACCGACGGGATTCCCCAAACGGCGTTGTCCTCGTCCCACTTACCAAAAAATGCTTCGTCGCTCATATACATCGGATCGTGCAATTCGGGATATTTGTTGTTGGGAACACTGGTGTTTGCTCTGATTACCGTTGCATTAAAGCCCATCTCAAATCCAATGTCATTACCGCAAAGTGTGGCGGTGAGATGTGATGACGAATCTTTGGAATACATCCTTTCAATTCTGCCTGTGTTGGCAACAGCATTACGATTGGACGACACCCAGCTGATGGTTCTTGAGCCCAATTCAGTTGGGAGAGCAAGGTCGTCGGTAACATAGCTCAAATCGCCGAGGTCGTAGTTCCAAAGCTCGAATACAGCATCGGCACCATCAGACGAAACCTGCGACAAGGTTGCAAGAGCAGAGGATGGTGCAGTTTCGCATCTTACAACAAAGGGTGCTGACGGAATTTGTGTTGCC
>JAFYUA010000101.1 GCA_017549745.1 Clostridia bacterium
AGAGATGCTCCAACCTTTGACTTGATGTTTTTGGAAGCCCATGCACCAAAAGCAGCACTGCCGCCTGCTTTGTTGATGAGAGCAACCAGAATACCGAGAACAACAAGGAAAATAAAAATGCCTGCTGTGCCGGCAACTGCAGCAATGATGCCTTCATTGAGGAGGTTGTCCATTGCAGCAACGGGTTTGAAATTGGCAGAAAGGAGTGCTCCTGCTAAGATACCAATGAAAAGTGAGCTGTAAACTTCCTTGGTGATGAGAGCCAGAACTATGGCGATGACGGGTGCAAGAAGTGACCAGTATGTACCGAAGTAGTTGGAAACTTCTGCAGCTTCAGCGTCCTCTGCAAATGCTGCCATGGGCATGAGACACACCATTACAATCATGGCAAATGCAAAAAGCAGGCTGATTTTTTTGATAGACTGTTTTTTCATGATTTTCCTCCATAAAGTTAAGATAATATAATTTTACATTATCCTACACAAATAGTCAAGATAAACTTTTCCATAACTTACATTTGAAATATACAATCGCTTTATGATAATATATAAAAGACTTTTGTCAAAAAGTTTTGTCAAAAAGGAGGAGAAAATTATGAAACACAAAATTATTGCATCACTTGCAGCACTTGCGCTCTCATCAGGAGCAATATCAGCGTCTGCCGCAACTCACACCGTGATAAAAGGCGACACAATGTGGAAAATATCTGTGAAATACGAAACAGGATTAAGTGAAATTATAAATGCCAACACTCATATTACAAACCCAAACCTCATATATCCCGGTCAGAGGCTCACTGTGCCCGAAACAAGCTCAAATATCACAGATTTTGAAGCTGAGGTTGTGAGACTTGTGAATGAGGTGCGTGCTCAAAACGGACTCAAACCACTGACCCACGACTGGCAGCTTAGCCGTGTGGCTCGATATAAATCACAGGATATGAAAGATAACAACTATTTTTCACACACAAGCCCAACCTACGGTTCACCGTTTGACATGATGAAAAGCTTTGGCATATCATATAAAAGTGCAGCCGAAAACATTGCCAAGGGTCAAAGTACTCCGCAAGCAGTGGTGAATGCATGGATGAATTCTTCAGGTCACCGCAAAAACATCTTGTCATCTTCATACACCCATATCGGCGTGGGCTATGTGGCAAACGGTAACTACTGGACTCAGATGTTTATAGGAAAATAAACTTTTCTTTAAAAAAATCTCACAAAGGTATTGACAATGCTTTCAATTTTTGATATAATACACACTTGTGAGACGCGCTGTTGTAGCTCAGCAGGTAGAGCACTTCCTTGGTAAGGAAGAGGTCGGCAGTTCAAGTCTGCTCAACAGCTCCAAAAAAATACACACTCAAATGAGTGTGTATTTTTTTATTTGTCAAAAACTTTTATGAGGTTAAACACCTGCCGCGTGCATGCGCTGAGATTGGCTGCTGCCGCCTCAGAATCCATTGCTTCATCAAGAGTGCAGATTTTGCGCAGAATCGGGAAAAATGCATCAATGCCGTGATTGTTGCACTCTGTTGCATCATCTGTGACACTGCCCGAAAAAGCAATAACAGGCTTGTTGTACTTCTTGGCGAGACTCGCCACGCCAACGGGAGTCTTGCCCATGCATGACTGACCGTCGAGTCTGCCCTCGCCTGTTATGACAACATCGGAATTTTTTATATATTCTTCAAGCCCCGTCTCGCTCATGACAAGCTCTATGCCCGAGCTGAGAGTTGCGCCAAGATATGCCATAAAAGCAAAGCCAAGACCGCCTGCCGCACCTGCACCAGGATAGCTGCTGTCGGCATTGGAGTTGAATGACTTGGTCACACTTGCATATGAGCCAAGATA
>JAFYUA010000102.1 GCA_017549745.1 Clostridia bacterium
CTTTTATCTCTTCTTGCTTTTGAAACTTTTCTCTTGGGTACTGCCATTTTGTTACACCTCCAAAATTTTCTTAGTCATCATTTTAAAAAATCTTTGAGAGCAGCGAGTCTGGGGTCGATATCGTCTGTCTCACAGCTGCATGTCTCATGGTTGAGATTACAACCGCAAACAGGGCAAAGACCCTTGCAATCTTCACTGCATAGGTCGGTAATCGGGAGAGCGCAGCAAAAGGCTTGCTCGGCGATTTCCTTTAAATCGATTTCATTGGAGTTCAAAATGATGACATCATCATTTTCGTTTTCCAATTCGGTTTTAGAAAAAACCTCTTTTATAGTGAAATCAAGCTTCGACTCCACCGGAGCAAGGCAACGCGAACATTGAGAAACGTAGCCTGCATTGCAACTGAGCACCATATAGAGCAGACCATCAATATTCTTGATGTCGCCCTCAAGATGCATGGGAGATGTGAAGCTGATATTCTGACCGTTGAACTCGACTCTATCAAAAGAAGCATCACGGCTTATCTGAATTGATGAACCTTCGTTGTTGATTAATTTAGAAATATCTAAAACCATATTACACCTCGACATAACAAAACTATTATATATATTTATCCTGATTTTGTCAATACCTTTTTCAAATTTAATTGATTTTGACGAGCATGAGTGTGATTACAAAAATTTTCTTGTTAAAATAGCTCAATCACCGATGCAAAAATGCCCCTTGAGGGACCTTGCGCTCTATGGGAATAGAGCAAATGGGTGCTACATGATGTGCAGATGTCTGACACAAAGATGTTTTGCGGTGCTACTCCCGATTCAATCAGAATCTGACGGTTGATGGCGGCAAGGTCTATGGAAAATCTGCCGTCATCACATAGGAGTGCATCACTTTTGCCAAAACGCTCGCAAAAGCTCTGATACAAATCCTCCGACACTTCATAGCAACTCATGCATATGCATGGGCCTATGGTGCACAATACATCTTGCGGCATCACGCCAAAACGGCTTTGCAGCTGTTGCAAGGTGATGGCAGCAAGACCGCCATAGGTGCCTCTCCAGCCGCAATGAGCATTGCCCACTGCCCTGCCCTCGATATCTGCAAAGGTCACGGGTACGCAATCGGCAGAGTGAATGACCAAAGGTAGATTGCGGCAATCGGTGACGAGGGCGTCGACATCGGTGTAGTCACGCTCGCAAAACACGCCCTTGCCAGCATCAGCCTCGGTAGCATAGCGCACATTGACCGAATGGGTCTGATTGCCAAGCACCACCCTTTGGGCATCAAAACCTGCAACGCGGCAAAAACGACGATAATTTTCGCGCACATTCTCGATGTCATCGGCTGTGTGAGTGCCAAGGTTGAGTGACTCAAGCCCCTCGAGGCATGAAACCCCACCCCCACGGGTGGACACTGCGTGCCTTATGTGGGGCAAAGCATCAAGAGCTTTGAATTTTAAAATTGTGATGTTATCCTGGGTGACAAAATCCATTGTTTGTGATTTGATATGCTTCACCTCTAATTTTTGCCTGCAAGCTCTTTGGAGAGCTTGTCGATGTCTATGTTGGAATTGTGGGGAATGGGCTTCCATTCAACATGAGAGAACAGAGCTATGAGCACTGCTACAGAACCTATGATGTCAAATATTGGCCACATTATGCAATAGAAAATCTTTTTGACAAGCGGTATTGATATTATACGCTTTCTTTCTATAAAAAAGACATATGCCCCCTGCAAAATCTGCCTGAGATAGCGAGGGCCGAGCGACATGGTGAAATATGCCAAAAACGGTGACATAAAATTGGAAAGCCAGCTCACACCCACAAAATAAAGTCCCACATTGGCAAACACATTGAGCCAGCGGCGGAAAAGTGACACCACATTGTTAGGGAATGTGATGAGCAGCATATCATAGGACATATATCTCATTTTGAGATTCTGGAAGATTCGGCTTTTCTTGATGCCCTTTATCAATCGGGTGCGCTTGGCGGCGCAGATAAATCTGCCCACCGCGTCAAGGAGCTTAACTGCAAAAAAGAGCACTGCTCTCAAAACTGCAAAGACCACGATAGCCACAAATCGGAGAGGCCACATGGCAAGCTCAAGGGCGGAGCGGCTCTTGTGGTGCAAAAGATTGTGCAGAACTTTGGAAGAATCGGCATAAATGTCATACACACTGCCGTCTATGTGAGAATATTCATCATTTTCAAGCGGCGGCTCAACATAGGGAATCGTGTCTTTTTTGGGCACAAAGATATGCCAGAAAAGCTTTGGACCCGACTCCACAAACGCCTGCAAATGCCCCTTGCCCCAACGGATACGCTGGCGCATGGCTATGCGCAGCGATGTGGGCTGCTCATCATAGAATTCGGCAAGGTCACAATAGGAAATGCGATAGCCGTTGACCACTGCATCGGCAGAAAAGGCACGGTCCTCAGTGAATGACACATAGTGCCAGCCGCC
>JAFYUA010000103.1 GCA_017549745.1 Clostridia bacterium
ATTATGCATGAAATTGATGAAAAGTTAAAATTGCTGCCTGAGCGAAGCGGTGTCTATATAATGAAGGATTCATCCGGCGAAGTGATTTATGTTGGCAAAGCTAAAGTACTCAAAAACAGAGTACGCCAATATTTCAGATCACACAATCACGCTCCGAAAGTGGCAAAAATGATAGAGAACATTGCCGATTTTGAATATATCATTACTGATAGTGAAAAAGAAGCTTTGATTTTGGAGAATAATCTGATCAAAGAAAATCAGCCTAAATATAATATTCTTCTCAAAGATGACAAAACATATCCGTTTATAAAAGTGACCGTTCAGGAAGATTTTCCCCGTGTAGTGATAACAAGGAGGGTTATCCGAGATGGTGCCCGATATTTTGGCCCATATTGCAGCAATTTCAGCTTGAAAGAGCTGATGGCATTAATAAATGAAGTGTTTTCGGTCAGAGTGTGCAAAAAAAATATCACTGAAAACAAACTTGAAAAAAGGTCGTGTCTGTATCATCAGCTTGGCAAATGTAGTGCTCCATGTTGCGGAAATATAAGCAAAGAAGAATACAGAAAAAATATAGATAATGTAATTTCTTTTTTGAATGGCAAATATGATAAAGCCATATCAATAATAAATGGAAAAATGAAAACTGCAGCCAATGAGCTTGATTTTGAAACCGCTGCCAAATGGCGCGATAGTATTCAGGCTGTTTCACTACTCGAAGACAATCAAAAAATCGTGTCTGCTACGGGTAATGACAGTGACGCTATTTGCGTTTATAGTGATAATGATGTTGCGTGTGTCGAAATCTTTTTTGTAAGAACAGGCAAAATTGTTGGCAAAGAGCATTATTTTCTTTCACATACAGACGATACAGATTTGTCTGTGATACTTTCGCAATTCATCAGGCAGTATTATGATGATTCATCCTTTATTCCGCATGAATTATTGCTGCAGTACGATATTGAAGATGCTGACACAATCAGGGAGTGGCTCAAAGAAAAGAGTGGTCACAATATAAAATTTACGATTCCCAAAATAGGGGACAAGTATAAACTGATGGCAATGATTGCTGCAAATGCAAAAAAAGAACACAAAGAACGCGAACTCAAAATCATGCGTGACATCAGCTTCAAAAACAATGCGCTTTCTTCTCTGCAACGAATAACCAACTTGGTAACCCCACCAATGC
The DNA here is from genome assembly GCA_017549745.1 of Clostridia bacterium. Classification (GTDB taxonomy): domain Bacteria; phylum Bacillota; class Clostridia; order UMGS1810; family UMGS1810; genus RGIG1828. Next base: position 1,190 of record JAFYUA010000103.1, read on the forward strand.
TGATTGAAGCATACGACATTTCCAACCTTTCTGGCAATCACAAGGTTGGTGCCATGGTTACATTCTTCAACGGTAAACCACTTCGTGAAAAGTATCGTAACTTTAAAATCAAATATGTGATGGGGCAGGATGACTATGCATGCATGAGAGAGGTCCTATCCAGGCGCATTGAACACGGAATTAATGATAAAAACAGCGATGGCGAAAAACAGGATTTTTATCCTTTTCCCGACCTGATTTTGGTCGATGGCGGTCATGCTCATGTAAACACAGCTTTGAAAGTGCTCAGTGAATTTGGTGTGGACATTCCCGTGTTTGGTATCGCCAAAGATGACAGGCACAAAACCACTGCGCTCGTAACTTCATCTGAAGAACTTTCCATAAGCAAAAGTGATGAAGCATTCATGCTATTGACGCAAATTCAGGATGAGATGCATCGTCGTGCCATATCGCATCACAAATCTTTGCGAGATAATTCGCTCCTTAAAACTGAACTTTTAAAAATAAAGGGAGTAGGCGACAAAAAAGCCAAGATTCTTTTGCGAAGATTTAAAAGCGTCAAAAAGATAAAAGATGCAACCTTGGAAGAATTATGCTCAGTTGCTGGCATAGATAAGATTACCGCAGAAAATGTTTATGGATATTTCAATGGTATTTAGTATTATTGGCTATTCTTGACATAATTGTGCATTGATGCTATAATAATTTAGATTATGACTTTATAAATATAAAAATTACCAGAAAGAAGATAGAAAATGCCTATTACACAATTTCTAAAGAAAAATGCAGAAAAATACCCCAATCAAACGGCGCTTGTTGAAATCAACCCCGATGTAAAAGAAATCCGTCGTGTCACCTGGAAGGAATACGAACTCATAGAATCCGGTGCTTCTCAGGAATACAAGCGCGAAATAACATGGAGTGTTTTTGAAGAAAAAGCCAACAGATGTGCAAATCTGCTCATAAGCCGTGGCATCAAAAAAGGAGATAAGGTTGCTATTTTGTTGATGAACTGCCTTGAATGGTTGCCTATATATTTTGGCATACTCAAATCAGGCGCTCTTGCCGTGCCGATCAACTATCGTTTCACTTCTGATGAAATCAAATACTGTCTTGAACTTGCCGATGTTGATGCATTGGTATTTGGTCCTGAATTTATCGGCCGAATGGAAGAAATATGTGATAAAATCCCAAGAGTTAAGCTTCTTTTCTATGTTGGAGATGCTTGCCCCACATTTGCAGAAAATTATCTGCATCTTGCTACTAATTTCTCCAGTATTTCTCCTGATGTTGAGCTTGATGACAAAGACGATGCTGCAATTTATTTTTCTTCCGGCACAACTGGTTTCCCTAAGGCAATACTTCACAATCATGAAAGCCTGATGCATGCTGCTATCGTTGAACAAAAGCATCACGGTCAGACTCATGACGATGTTTTCCTTTGCATACCTCCGTTGTATCACACAGGAGCCAAAATGCACTGGTTTGGCTCGCTTGTTTCAGCAGGCAAAGCCGTGTTGCTCAAAGGTATAAAGCCCAAGAATATTATTGAGACTATTTCCAATGAAAAGTGTTCTATTGTATGGCTTTTGGTGCCATGGGCTCAAGATATTCTCGATGCTATCGACCGTGGCGATTTTGACTTGGGAGATTACTCTTTGTCACAGTGGAGACTGATGCACATTGGTGCTCAGCCTGTTCCGCCCAGTCTCATAAAAAGATGGATGGCAATCTTCCCTGGTCATCAATATGACACAAATTATGGCTTGTCTGAATCCATAGGTCCCGGCGCTGTGCATCTTGGTGTGGAAAACATACATAAAGTTGGTGCCATTGGTGTTGCAGGATACGGCTGGGATGTTAAGATTGTTTCAAGCGATGGCGCAGAGGTTCCTGACGGTGAAGTAGGGGAGCTTGCACTCAAAGGCCCAGGTGTTATGACCTGCTATTACAAAGATGAAAAAGCCACCGAAGAAGTTTTGAAAAACGGCTGGCTGCTCACGGGCGACATGGCAAAAAAAGACGAAGACGGTTTTATCTACCTTGTAGACAGAAAAAAAGATGTCATCATCAGCGGCGGCGAAAACCTGTATC
>JAFYUA010000104.1 GCA_017549745.1 Clostridia bacterium
CACCGTGGCCGAGGGGGAGATCCTCGCCTACCTTGACCTCACCTCTGTGATGAGCGCCATGAACGATTTGCAGACCGAGCTCGAAGAGCTGGACAGCGACATAGCCGACGCCGCCAAGGAGACCGCCATTCGCGAAGCACAGGGCGAAGCCGAGGCAATACTGAGCATTCAGACTGCAACCGCCGAGGGCATACGCCGTCTCAATGAGGTTGCACCGGGCAGCTCGGTTGTGGCTCTCAAAGGCTTTGAGGCACTCGAAAAGCTTGCCGATGGCAAAGCGACCAAGATAATAATTCCAAGTGAGCTTCAGGGGCTTGCAGGTCTTGCAACTTCTGTGAAAGAGCTCATTGTTGACGAAAAACAAGACAAATAGTAAAGGACACACCACCCATGAGAATGAGAAGAAAAAAACACCGCGAAGAAAGACTCGATGCATGCTCGCAGTATTTCATCGATGATATTTTGGCATATCGCACCGATATTAAGGCAGCCTTTGACAATGATGCACCCCTCAGGCTTGAGATTGGCTGCGGCAAGGGTAAGTTCATCACCGAAACTGCCGCCAACAACCCTGATGTGAATTTTATTGCATTTGAAAAAAATCTTGATGTGCTTGTGCTTGCTGCCGAAAAGGTGAAAAATGCAGGACTTGCCAATGTGAAATTTGTGGCAGGTGATGCAGGCGTGCTTGCCGAAATGGATACAAGCTCCAAATGTGAGATTATCTACATCAACTTTTGCGACCCATGGCCCAAAAACGGCTATCGCAAACGCCGCCTTACCCATGCAAACTATCTTGCGCTTTGGGAAAAGCTGCTCATGAAGGGCGGTGCCATTCATTTCAAGACCGACAACAGAGGCTTGTTTGAATTTTCTCTCAATTCGTTTTCGGACTATGGCATGAGGCTCAGAAACATCACTCTCGACCTGCATGCGTCAGACTTTGAGGGCAATGTGATGACCGAATATGAGACTCTGTTTTCACAAAAGGGCAACCCCATCTACAGATGCGAAGCGATGTTTGACAAAAATTGCTGTTGACAAAAACATTATTATTGCATATAATAATATGGCTGTGCAAAAATGCCATTGGCATTTTTGCCTGCCTTCTTAATATACCCGGGGGCGTACAGGGTTCGACGGGGGTTTTGAAGCAGCAGGAGCGAGCAGCGGTGAGCACCGCTTAAATCAGCTCAACTTTAAAATTAAACGCTAACAATAACGTAGCATACGCTGCCTAATTAAAGGCAGCCGTTCTTACCCGAACTACCGCATTCGGGCTAAGAGCGTCATCTGAGCGGTGAACGTGAGGCGGCAAAGCTTTGAGCTGCCCATGAACAATGAAGCTACCGACGGATAAAGCTTGTTTGTGTGCTTTATCCCGGGGGAATCTCAAACACAAACTGCGCTCGGAGACCCCGCTGTGAATAGATTTTCGGACAGGAGTTCAATTCTCCTCGCCTCCATAAAAAAACAGATGCTTGCGGCATCTGTTTTTTTATGGAGGCGAGGAGAATATGATTGTTGAAAAAGATTACAAATTGTGGTATAATTCAACAAATGAAACCCTTTAATATACAGATGAAATTACCCCGCAAGCAATTTTTGTGCCCGAATTGCCTGATGGCTGTGTGGTAAAGTCATCGGGTGCAGAGTGAATAATGATGGTCTTTCCTATTATTTCTTCTGCGGAAAATCGGTTTGTCAAAAATGCTGAAAACCCAAGCCCATCCACGCCAAATATCGGCGGCAAATCGCCCGCGTGGTAAGGATGAGCGCAATTGTTGGGGTTATAGTGAGTCATAGCGTCTGCAAATGGGTCAGTGTCATTGCCTGTGCAACTTCCGCCGTTGTGTATATGAACTGCAAATATAGGCTTTCGGCAGATGTCATAAGATAATGGTAATCCACTCACTTGAAGTGAAACTAGCACGCCTGCGCGCACTTTGTAAAAGTATGCCATACCGTTAATTCGCGGATAATCACTGCTTCCCTTTATTTTTGCAAATGCATAGGGTTCCACCTTGGTATTTAACATAGAATTTTTAAACATATTAATCACCTACAAAATCTTTTTGGTATATAATATGCTTGATTTTATGTATTTGCGATTTTAGTCCTAACTTGACACGAACCTAGTAAGAATGTCGAATTTTGGCGTAAAATAAATAGGTTGACAATATCCTGCAATTTGTATATAATATAAATTGTAGGATATATTTATTGTATAAATAATAGGAGGTAGTTATGAA
>JAFYUA010000105.1 GCA_017549745.1 Clostridia bacterium
ACCGAGCACGAGAGTGGAGTAGATGTCTCTTGCATTTGCGCCCTCGCCTGAGAAGATTTTGGCTTCGGTGCTTTCCACAAATCTCACGCCTGCGAGCTTGCCGATTTCACCCTCAAAAATCTCGGTGGTGGAGTTGTATTTGTGCACATCAATCCACTCTTCGTCTCTCATGAGGTCATAAGCCACATCGGGGTGAATGATGGCAACATAGCTGCCGTCGATTTTGGGTGCGTTCTGAGTTTTGAGAAATCTTGCAGCTTTGTACACATCATCAACCTTGAGCTTGCAGGTTTCATCAAGGGCTTCTCTGGCTTCTTTGCCGCCTGCATACATAACGCTTGTGCCGCCGTTTAGCACCTCTCTTGTGATGGTGTCAAGGGTAGAGCCTGCCTGAGCACCGAGGAGCTTGGTGGTTTCAACGAGGGTGTTGTCCACTGCGGTGAGCATGAGCATGTCAGAGATTGTCACATAGTAGCCATACTGCTCCACACTTGCGGTCACATTTGTCACGCTGAGCGCGCCGCCGTCGGGAGTGATGCCCTCAGAAAGAGGCGCAGTGGCCTTTGAGAATGGCACAAACTTTCTGAACTGAATTGTCTTACCGCCATTTTTGGGAATGGGGTGCTTCTGACCAAACTGGTCATGCACGAGGTTGGGTTTTGCATTGTCAATGAGATAGTCACTGTAATATGTTCTCATCTCGGCAGAAAGGTTGGAATCTGCCGTGGTGTTGGGGTTGGAATCAAATAAGGTTAAATCTAAAGTCATAGTGTCTCCTTTCGTTTTGGCACAACCGACGGAGACCAAAATCTCCGTCGGTTGCTCACAAATTAAAATCTGATAACTTCGCCGTTTGCAACTCTTTTGGCAATCTCGGCTCTTTGTGCGGCGGTGAGACCTGCCACATCGGTTTTAAAGAGCGCAGTGCTTCTGCCCGACATTCCGTTTTCCAAAGGTCTCTGACCTCTTAAGCGGATTGATTCGGCGGTCTTTTCCTGTGCTTCCTGTGCCGCTTTTTCCACCAAAGTCTTTATTATTTCGTCGTGGTGCATTGCAAGGTACGCATTTCTAAGACCTGCCCCCGCTTTGAGAAGCTTCACAAATTCGGGGTTGCGAGCCTCGGCTTCAATGCTGAAGTCGGGGTAGCTCTCTTTGAGCTTTTCGCCGTCTTTCATCCATTCTTTCACGGTCTGCTCCATGGCAAGAGCTTCGCGCTGCTTTCTCATAAGCTCGTTTTCATATTCGAGCGCTCTGATGCGCTCTGCCGCGTCGTTGTCGGCTTTGGGTGCGATTTTTGCAGATGAAGCGTCTGATTCAATCATATCTGCAAGCTCATCGGCATCTGTGATGCCGAGCTTTTGCATGAGCATTGCTATGATTTGCTCGTTTCGGGCGGCCTTGGCTTTGAGTGCAGAGCTTTCTTTGAATCTTCTGTTTAAATTATTTTTCATTCTCTGTTCAAACTGCTCCTTGAACTCGCCCTTGATGAGCTTTTCAAATTCGGCTTCTTTGTCTGCATTGGTGTGAGACTGAGCGTCGGTCTCGGGGTCTGCTTTGGCAATCTCTGTCTGCGGTGCACCGTCATCTGAGAGTGCTTCAAGCAGCTTTTTGATTTCGTGCTCGTTTGTTTTTTTCATTTTGGTTTCCTTTCAGATTTATTCTCCGGTCTTTCCCGGGTGTCAGTAAGATTTAGAATAAGAAGCATTGTGCAGGGGAAATTTTTTCTTTTCTCAACCTTGCAAATCCATTATACTACTTTGAAAACAACTTTTTTCCTGCCTGAAAACAAAAAATGAAATGCCGTCAAACCCATGGCGCACAAGCGCTTGGTGTGGGTCACTCGTGAAAAATCGTGCAAAATGGGTAAAAATAAATTGTTGTTTAGAGAAAAAGCTCTTGGATGTTCTTGGAGAAAACCTCTGCAGGCGAAGCCGAAGCCAGTTTTCGAAAAGAATGTCCAAGAGCTTTGGTAGGCATTATGCAACTAAACAATAATTTATAATACTTTCATTACTATCTTTTGGCTATGATGTTTTTAGTTGACTTTTGGATTTAAATTTTGTATAATGATAGATGTATTATTATGCTATAATAGCGCTATTTTAAAGAGAAGGTGAATATATGCTTACAAAAGCACCAAAGGGCACGATGGACATTCTGCCCGAAAATTCATATAAATGGCAATATATTGAGGATGAAATCCGCAAAATATGCCGTGAGTTCGGAGTGAGCGAGGTAAGGACTCCCGTGTTTGAACACACCGAGCTTTTCCAGCGCGGCGTGGGCGACACCACCGATGTTGTAGAAAAGGAAATGTATACCTTCAATGACAAAGGTGACCGCAGCATCACACTTCGCCCCGAGGGCACTGCAGGAGCCGTGCGCAGCTTCATTGAGCATGGCATGTTCAACAACCCTCAGCCCACCAAGCTTTTCTATCAGATAAGCTGCTACCGCTACGAAAAACCTCAGGCTGGCCGCTACAGAGAGTTTCACCAGTTTGGCGTGGAATATTTCGGCACTCAGAGTCCATCTTCCGATGCCGAAATGATATCATTGCCGTGGACACTCTATAGGCGCCTCGGTCTTACCAATCTCACGGTCAACCTCAACAGTATTGGCTGCCCTGTGTGCCGCAAGCAGTACAACGAAAAGCTCAAAGCATACCTGAAACCTCACTATGACGAGCTTTGCGACACCTGCAAAAACCGCTTTGAACGCAACCCCATGCGCATACTCGATTGCAAATCGTCAATCTGCAAGGATATAGTAAAGAACGCACCGCTTCTCATTGATTGCATATGTGATGAGTGCTCCAATCACTTTGAAGATGTCAAAAAATACCTCACTGCTATGGATATTCCCTTTGAGATAGACCCCTACATTGTGCGCGGACTTGACTACTACACCAAGACGGTGTTTGAAATCACCGCCAAAAACGAAAATTCCAACGGCACCATTTGCGGCGGCGGCCGCTATGACGGCCTTGTGGAAGAGCTTGGCGGCGGCAGCGTGCCTGCCTGCGGCTTTGCGCTTGGCATGGAAAGACTCCTTCTCACAATGGATGAGCAGGGCATTGAAATCCCCAACGCCCACAAGCTCGACATATATGTGGGTCACATAGGTGATGACAATTCGTTCTTTGCCCAAAAGCTCACATCTGAGCTAAGAGCGCTCGGCATCTGTGCCGACCGCGACCACCTTGGCAGAAGCGTGAAAGCTCAGATGAAATATGCCAACAAGCTTGGCGTGAAATATTCGCTCATTCTCGGTGATGATGAAATTGCCAATAAAAAAGCCCGACTCAAAAATATGGCAGACGGCACCGAAACCGAGATTGAACTAACTGCTCAGGCAATAGCTAATCACATAAACGGAGGACACAATAATGGAATTTGAAAAACTTAACGGACTCAAAAGAACTCACAAATGCGCTACTCTCACCAAAGCAGACATCGGCAAGGAAGTTGTTGTAATGGGCTTTGCCGACTCGGTGAGAAACCTCGGCGGTCTCATCTTTATAAATGTGCGCGATATTTCGGGCGTAATTCAGACGGTTTATTCAACCGACGATGCCGCCATGTATGAAAAAGCAGCAAAGGTAAGAGGCGAATATGTGCTTGCAGTGGTGGGCAAGGTTGCCGCAAGAGACGAAGCGGTGATTAACCCCAACATGAAAACAGGCGAGATTGAAATCGTGGCTACCGAGCTTCGCATACTCTCTGCAGCCAAGACACCGCCGTTCTATATTGTAGAAAACAGCGATGTAAAAGAAGAACTCCGCCTGCAATACCGCTACCTTGACCTTCGCCGCCCCGACATGCAGCGCCGCATGCTCCTGAGAAGTCAGGTTGCCAAAATCGTGAGAGATTATTATGAAGAAAACGGCTTTATTGAAATAGAAACCCCAATCTTAGTCAAGAGCACTCCCGAGGGCGCTCGTGACTACCTTGTGCCCAGCCGCGTGCGCAACGGCTGCTTCTATGCACTTCCCCAGTCGCCCCAGCAGTATAAGCAGCTCCTTATGCTCTCAGGCATGGATAGATACTTCCAGATTGCCAAATGCTTCCGCGACGAGGACCTCAGAGCTGACCGTCAGCCCGAATTCACTCAGATTGACCTTGAGATGTCATTCGTTGATGAAGATGATGTAATGACCGTAAACGAGGGTCTTTTAAAGAGAGTGTTCAAAGAGGTTAAGGGCATCGATGTTGCTACTCCCTTCCTTCGCATGCCATATTCCGAAGCCATGGACCGCTTCGGCTCGGACAAGCCCGACACCCGTTTTGGTCTTGAGCTTTGTGATATATCTGATGTTGTAGCAGGCTGCGGCTTTGGTGTGTTCACAGGCGCGCTTGAAGCAGGCGGCAGTGTGAGAGCCATCAATGCCAAGGGCCTTGGCGAGCAGATTTCGCGCAAAAACATCGATTCCCTCGGCGAATTTGTCAAGACCTACAAAGCCAAAGGTCTTGCATGGATAAAGGTAAATGCCGACGGCGTGCAGTCGCCCATTGCCAAATTCTTTGAAGAAGAACAGATGAACGCTATCTGCAAAGCTACCGATGCCGAGGTTGGCGATGTAATCTTTATAGTTGCCGACAAAAACAGTGTGGTATATGCATCACTCGGTGCTCTCCGCCTTGAAATTGCCAAGAGATACAACCTCATCGAAGAGGGTAAATTCAACTTCCTCTGGGTTACCGACTTCCCGCTTCTTGAGCATGACGAAGAAGAAAACCGCTTTGTGGCAATGCACCACCCATTCACTGCTCCCAAAGATGAAGACC
>JAFYUA010000106.1 GCA_017549745.1 Clostridia bacterium
GCAACGGTTCATGTGATAAATGCTCAGACAAATGCGAGATTTATGGCATTGATGATTGCATTACTGCGGCATCACTTGGCACGGGTCCCAAAGCATGCGAATATGGTTGTATGGGACTTGGCAGCTGCGTGAAGGTGTGCAGCGAGAATGCTATAACCATTGAAAACGGCATTGCAGTTATTGACAAGGAAAAATGCATCGGCTGCGGAAAATGTGCAAACACCTGCCCAAAAAACCTCATTGAAATGATACCCCAAAAAAGAACCGCCGCCATCAAATGCGCTTCTAAAGACAAGGGCGTAATCGTGAAAGCTTATTGCGATGCAGGCTGCATAGGCTGCAAGATATGTGAAAAGAAGTGCCCAAAAGAGGGAATTACAGTGATTGACAATCTTGCGGTTATCGATTATGAAAAGTGCGTAGGTTGCGGCATCTGTGCAAAAGAGTGCCCCAAAAATGTGATTGAAATAATCAAATAAAAAAACGCTGAAGCTCTGGTATCAGAGCTTCAGCATTTTTTATAGCTTATTTTCTCTTGCATAATAAAACAAATACTGCTGTGCCACACCTGCATATGTGCCAAAATGGCTGGCGGCAAACTGTTCAATCTGCTTTTGCGTTGCACCATCACCAAGATACAAAGATTGCATTGTTCTTTTTACCCACACATCAACGGGAAAAGCCTCTTTTTTTCCTGCCGAAAACAAAAGCACACAATCAGCAACCTTGGGTCCTACCCCTTTGATTTTCATGAGCTCAGCTTTGGCAGCTTCATATGTCATTGAAGATATATTGCTGAGATTAACCTCGCCTGAGCTAAGCTTTTGAACGGCATCAACAATATACTGAGCACGATATCCCGCCTTTAGCGGAGCAAGCGATTCCACGCTCACGCTTTGTAATTCGCTGAGCGTGGGAAAAGCATAGTGTATTTTACCTGAATACTCTAATTTTTTTCCGTACATTTCAGATAGCCTGGACACTATCTTTTTAATTCTCGGAATAGCATTTTGAGTGGATATGATAAACGAAATAAGGCACTCAAAAATTTCCTGATTGAGAATCTTTATTCCCCAGCCGAAATCCTGAGCTGTTTTCACATGTTCATCTGACGAAAAAGTGCTTTTTATGTAGTCATAGTCAGTATCCAAATCAAGATAATGTTTCCATTGACTTTCATATTCAGATAGTGTTATATTTTTGATAGTAATCTCGTCATCATTGCATGATATATTAACTACTTTTGAAAAAGCTATGCCTGTGAAGCTGCCATCAGCTTCTTCATCCCATCTGAAGCATTGACCGCACAAAAAAGTGTGTTTTGGATTGAAATCTTTTATGCCGCTTATTATTACAGAATTTTCGTTTTGTCTGATTTTCATATTAATCACCATTAAAATTGTACCAAAAAATAAATTGGTGGTATACGAAAAAACAACTTGTGTTACATAGTTTTAAATATTCTGTCATTTAACAGTAACATATTATCTTCTGCACTCACCAATAAATTTTGTATAAATTTTTGTTTCTTTTTTATGATTTGTGTGATATAATAGAATGAACTGTATTATATTTTGGTAAAGGAGCCGACTAAGTAGGTATGAAAAAGAAAATTTGCGTTATATTTGGCGGAGAATCGACTGAGTATGAGATATCATTGAAATCAGCGTTTTCTGTGCTTGAAAAACTTGATAAAAACATTTATGACATAATTACTGTTGGTATTACCAAAGCAGGTAGATGGTACTTATATGACGGCGATTATGCAAAAATCCCTACTGACAACTGGTATGATGACAGTCTGTCCCCCGTGAGCCTTATGCACGGAAGCAAAGAATCTTGCATAGCGGTTTTCAGCCCTGATGGTACATACAAAAAGGTATATTTTGATGTTGCATTCCCTGTGTTGCACGGCAAAAACGGCGAAGACGGAACTATACAAGGTCTTTTTGAAATTGCCGGAGTCAGATATGTTGGCGTGGGTGTGATAGCTTCCAGTGTGGGAATGGACAAAACCTTCACCAAGATAATCTTTAAAAACGCAGGCATCCCTCAGGCTAACTGGGTTGTGATTGCAAAACACGAGATGCCATCTCTTGATAAAAAAATAGCCGAAATAGAAAAAACTCTTGGTTATCCTGTTTTTATAAAACCCGCCAACGCGGGTTCATCCATAGGCATCGGCAAAGCCAAAAACCGCGACGAGCTCATTGAAGCAATCAACGAGGCTATGAAGTTTGACCGCAAGATACTTGTGGAGGAATTTCTCACAGGTCACGAGGTTGAGTGTGCAGTGCTTGGCAACCGCGGTAGTCTTCAGGCTTCGTGTGTTGGCGAAATTGTGGCAGAGCAGGAATTTTATACATATGATGCGAAATATGCATCTGACAGTAAGAGTGAGCTTTACATTCCTGCAAAGATTGATGATGCATATGCCCAAAAGGTAAGAGAAAACGCCATAAAAGCTTTTGAAGCTCTTGATGGCAAGGGACTTTCAAGAGTTGACTTCTTTGTAGACGAAACCAAAGACAAGGTGTGCATCAACGAAATTAACACACTGCCCGGCTTTACAAGCATCAGCATGTATCCAAAGCTTTTTGAGGCATCGGGCATTGAATATACTGAGCTTTTGAGCACTCTGATTGAAATAGCGCTTGAAGATTGATTGGTTAGGAGAGCACAAATGAACGATAAATTTATTATCTCAATAAAAGGTATGCAGGCATATGATGCCGAGGAAGACAACACAGACATCAGCCTGACCACCGAGGGCGATTATAAGCTTTCAGACGGTGTATATTTCATCGACTATGAAGAATCGGAAATCACAGGTCTTGAAGGCACAAAGACATCAATCGAAATCGGCAATGATTATGTATCCTTGCTCAGAAATGGTGCCGTAAACAGTCAGATGCTCTTTATGAAAGACAGAAAGACATCATCATATTACAACACACCATATGGAGATTTTATGATTGGCATCTTTACAGATAACCTCGACATTGATGTATCGCCCGACGGCGGCAGAATTAATGTGGACTATTATCTTGACATTAACAACGCAAAAACAAGCAAAAATAACTTTGAAATCGAAATCAGGAGGCATAACATATGAAAAATATCATAGCGGAAACCAAGCAGCAAATTATATGCTCAATAAGTGATGCAATAAAGAACATCGGCAAATTTCTTGATGTAAGCGATGAGCTTATTGAAAAAGCAAGTGAGATTGAAATTGAAATTGAAATCCCAAAAGAAAAATCTCATGGTGATTTTTCTACCAATGCAGCAATGAAGCTCACCAAGATTCTCAGAAATGCCCCTGCCAAAATTGCAGATGCGTTGATTAAAGCAATTGACACAGAGAATACCTACATTGAAAAAATAGAAATAGCAGGTCCCGGCTTTATAAACTTCTATCTTGCAAAAAAAAGAATCTATGACGCTCTTAAGGCTGCATATCTTGCAGGTGATGATTTTGGCCGCATAGATGCAGGCAAAGGCAAAAAGGTAATGGTGGA
>JAFYUA010000011.1 GCA_017549745.1 Clostridia bacterium
CCTTGCCGAGGCAATTTCCATGGGGCACGATTTGGGTCACACTCCGTTTGGCCATTCGGGCGAGCGTGCGCTCGACTCTCTTTCGCCCAGAGGTTTCAAGCACTACAAGCAAAGCCTCAGAGTGGTGGACATTTTAGAGCGTGGCGGCTCGGGCATGAATCTTACCCATGAGGTGCGCGACGGCATAGTTAATCACACGGGTGACAACCTTGCCGAAACCCCCGAGGGCATCATCGTCAAATTTGCCGACCGCATTGCATATATCAATCACGACATTGATGATGCGGTGAGGGCAGGGGTTATCAAAGCGTCGGATATTCCCTCAGAGCTTTTAGCTGCACTTGGCTCCACCAACTCTGAGAGAATCGACAACCTCATAAGCGATATGGTGTATGCAAGCATGGAAAACGGCAAAATATCAATGACACCGCAGACCGAAAAATACATGCTCTCACTTCGCAGCTTCATGTTTGAAAATGTATACAATGCCATGTCGCTGAGAGATGCTCAGGCCTACATGGTCATCGAAAAGCTCTATCAGTATTTTTGCTCTCACACCGAAAGACTGCCCGATGAATACACTCATCTTCTTGAAGACTGGGATGGTGCAACTGTTGTGTGTGACTATATTGCAGGCATGACCGATAACTATTGCGTAAATTTGTTTAATGAACTTTTTATGCCCATAAAATAATGCACAAAATCATTGTGGTTTTGTCACAGTTTGTTTTGCAATCAATAGAAAAAGCCGACTTCAAAAAGGGTTTGGTCGTTTGATGTCGAATTGAAAAATAAGTGTCAAAAGAAAGGGGGAGTCGGAGTGGCAGTTTTTCCTGATTATGTAATACGCGAAATAGCTGAGAAAAATGACATATATGACATTGTCTCGCAAAGTGTCACTCTCAAAAAGGCAGGCAGTTCATACATTGGCCTGTGTCCTTTTCACAACGAAAAAACCCCTTCTTTTTCTGTTTCGCCAAGGCGCGGCATATTCAAGTGCTTCGGCTGCGGCGAGGGCGGCGATGTGATTGGTTTTGTGATGAAAAGCGAAAACCTTTCGTTTGTTGAGGCAGTCACCAAGCTTGCATCAAGAGCAGGCATCCAGCTCCCCGAAGCCAAAAATTTTGACTCTCACAAGGCTGCAAAGCGCAAAGAAAAAGCAGAGCTTCTTCATGCCATCAACCGCGATGCCGCCGAGTTTTTCTATGCCAATGTCAAATCTAACCCTCAGATAATAGACTATTTCAAAAAAAGGCAGATTTCGGGCTCGGTTGTCAAGGCATTCTGGCTTGGCTATGCGCCCGATTCGTGGACAAGCCTCTTTGACTATCTCAAATCCAAGGGCTACAACGAGGGTGACATATATGATGCAGGTCTTGTGCAGAGGCATGAGTCGGGCAGATACTATGACTTTTTCCGCAATCGTCTTACCATCACGATTTTTGATGTCAATTCCAATGTGATAGGCTTTAGTGCCAGAGTGCTGGACAATAGCCTGCCCAAATACATCAACACACGCGAGACGGTGGTTTTCAGCAAGCAAAAAAATCTCTATGGGCTCAACATTGCCCGCAAATCCAAAAAGAATTTTTGCATTTTGTGTGAGGGCTGCATGGACGCCATAGCTCTCATAAGCTATGGCTACACCAACACTGTGGCGCCTTTGGGCACTTCGTTTACCGAAGAGCAGGCAAAGCAGCTTTCGCGCTATTTTGAAGAAGTGGTCATCTGTTTTGACAGTGACTCAGCAGGCCGCAAGGCAACTAACCGCGCCATTTCCATTCTCAGGGCATTTCCAAATCTTAAAATATCGGTGCTCAATCTCAAAGCGCGCAAGGACCCTGACGAATTTATCAAAGAATACGGCATCGATAGTTTCAATTCCCACCTTGCTTCGCGCAAGAGCGACATGGAGTATTTAATAGAATATTTCGGGGAACAATACAATCTGAAGCTTTCCGACGGTAAGCTTGGCTTCATATCTTCCATGGCGGAGTATCTCAGGCTTTTGCCCTCGTCGGTGGAGCTTGATGTGTATGCCAACATCATTTCTGAAAAAACTGGTGTGCAAGCCTCGTCAATAATCGCACAGACGGGTCTCAAGAAGGCAGAATCTGCCGCCAATCCTACGCTCAATGCCGATGTGATAAATGTGGTCAACAAAGGCTCTATTCCGTCTGATGACCGCGAATATCTTGAAAAGACAAGGGCGCTGCTTGTGAGCACACTGTTTTATGATGTGAAGCTCTTTGCCAAATATCGTGACCGCATCAGTGAGACCATGTTTGAAAATCCGATTCATCGGCGCATTTTCAGCTATATAAAAGAATGTTTTGAAAATGGCGATAATGTGTCACAATCTACTTTGCTATCAAAGTTTGACACCAAGGAAGATGTCAACACAGCATCGGGAATATTGGCACTCGATGTCCAGTCAGACGACACTGACAGGGCAGTGAGTGATTATATAAATCAGATAAATCAAAAAGCAGGCACCGAAAGGGCTATGCGGCTCTTGCAAGAGGGAGCAATCTCGCTTGAAGAGTTCAATGAGATTATTAACAAACGATAAGAAAGGGGTAGTGACATGAATACAAATAAACCTGAAATGTCAGCCGATAACAAAAGCCTTATCATAAAAAAACTTATAGAAAACGGCAAACAGAAAGGCGTTCTTACCTACAAAGAGATTATGGACGCACTCGAAGAGATTGACTTAAATGTCAAGCAAATCGAAAAGGTGTATGAGACCATCGAAGCCAAGGGAATCGAATTGGTTGAAGATTTCGATAAGGAGCTTTCTGAAATACAGTCTTCCGAAGAGGAGATTGATATTTCCGTGCCCGAGGGCATAGGTCTTGATGACCCTGTGCGCATGTATCTCAAAGAAATCGGCAAAGTGCCGCTTCTTTCGGGCGAAGAAGAAAAAGAGCTTGCCGAGAGAATGCACCTTGGCGACGAACGCGCCAAAAAACGCCTTGCCGAAGCCAATCTGCGTCTTGTAGTAAGCATTGCAAAGCGCTATGTGGGCAGAGGCATGCTTTTCCTTGACCTTATTCAGGAGGGTAACCTCGGTCTTATCAAAGCTGTTGAAAAATTTGACTACACCAAGGGCTACAAGTTCAGTACCTATGCTACATGGTGGATTCGTCAGGCAATCACCCGTGCCATAGCCGACCAGGCGCGCACCATCCGCATACCTGTGCACATGGTGGAGACAATCAACAAGCTCATCAGGGTGTCGCGTCAGCTTCTTCAGGAGCATGGCCGCGAACCCCATGTTGATGAAATTGCACGCGAGATGAACATGAATGAGGACAGAGTCCGCGAGATTATGAAAATAGCTCAGGAGCCTGTGTCACTCGAAACTCCCATAGGCGAAGAGGAAGACAGCATTCTCGGTGATTTCATTCCCGATTCCGATGCTCCTGCTCCGTCGGAAATGGCAGCGTTCACTCTGCTCAAAGAGCAGCTCATGAATGTGCTCGACACTCTCACTCCCCGTGAGGCAAAGGTGCTCAGACTGCGTTTTGGTCTTGATGACGGCAGAGCGCGCACTCTCGAAGAGGTGGGCAGAGAATTCAAGGTAACCCGTGAAAGAATCCGTCAGATAGAAGCCAAAGCACTCCGTAAGCTCCGTCATCCCAGCCGCAGCAAAAAACTCAAGGACTTTCTGGAATAAAATATGCATAACCATACAGCCGGCAAAATCATATTGTATTTAGTCGGCTTTGTTGCACTCGCAGTTTTTGGCATGGCTATCACCTGCCTCAGGGATTGCCCGGCGGTGGTAGTTGATGGTGTGGACTATGCAACCGATGAAGAAATTATTGTAGATGTGCGCGGCGAGGTTAAAGACGCAGGAAGCTACTCGGTGCCAAAGGGCACCCCTTTGCACGATGTCATCTTCATGGCAGGCGGACTCACCTCTCGGGGTGATGCATCATCTGTCGATGTGGGCGCGCTTCTCACCCAAGATTGCACCATAGTTGTGGGCGCAGCAGATGATTATGATGGCGTTGTGAAAGCTAAGCTTGAATACAGTACGGAATCAAAATGCAACATCAACACTGCCACAGCGAGTCAGCTTTCTATGCTCCCTGGCATTGGTGACTCTTTGGCACACACAATCGAAAATTACCGCAAGGTAAACGGGCGGTTTGAAAGCATCGATGATTTGAAACGGGTAGACGGAATAGGCAATAAGAAATTTGAAAACATAAAAAATATGATAACGGTGGGGGATTAAACACAATGAAAATATTGATTGTAGACGATGAAAAGCTTTTGGTCAAAGGCATGAAATTCAACTTTGAGCAGGAGGGCTATGTGGTCGAAACCGCCTATGACGGTGAGGAAGCTCTGCGTCAGGCGCGCGACAAAAACCTTGACCTCATAATTCTTGACCTCATGCTCCCCAAGATAGACGGGCTCACCGTGTGTCAGAAAATAAGAGAATTCTCCAACATCCCCATTGTTATGCTCACTGCCAAAGCAGAGGACATGGACAAAATCCTCGGTCTTGAATATGGTGCCGATGACTATATCACCAAGCCTTTCAACATTCTTGAGCTAAAGGCGCGCGTGAAGGCTATTATGCGCCGCATCACTCCCATAGCTCCCAAAGGTGACCGCACCAAGGTGCGCATGGGCTCGGTTGAGCTTGACTACAATCAGCGCAAAATCACTATTGGCGATGTCACCACTGACCTCACCTCAAAGGAATTCGACCTCGTTGACCTTCTGGTGTCGAACCCCGGCAGAGTGTATAGCCGTGATGACCTTCTTGACCTCATATGGGGCTATGACTATCCCGGTGATGCGCGCACAGTTGATGTGCATATCCGCCGATTGCGCGAAAAAATAGAGCCCAATGCGGCAGAACCAAAATATTTGCTTACCAAGTGGGGAGCTGGTTATTATTTCAACGAAAACTAAACGCCGTTTTGGCAGATTGAGCAGTATCACCACCAGACTGGTGCTTACATATTTTTTCATAATGCTGATTACTCTTTTGATTTTCAGCTACTATATCACCACCACAATGAAGACCTATCTCTACAATGATGTCAAGCTCAATTCCACCACTATGTCCAATGTGGTGGCAAGCTTTGCCGTTGACTACATGGATCCCGAAAGCGGCGTGCTCGACAAGGAGAGCTTTGAGCGTTTTCTCGGTGAGCTTGGGCTCGACAGCGAGATGAGGGTCATGGTGCTTGCGCGTGACATGACAGTGCTCTATGATTCGCAAAACAACCGCAATGTGCTCGGTACAGCTCAGGTGAGACCGTCGGTAGTGTCGGCAATCAATGGCACCGACGGATTTGCCGAGTATAGCGGCGAGGGCGGCATAGTCACTCTCGATGCATCCGCACCTGTGCTTGATGCAGATGGCGAAGTGGTGGGTGTTGTCAACATTGTGCGTGTGCCCGAGACGGCAGGCAAATTTATTGATGCCATCATCACCGAGATGATATTTCTCATAATCATTTTCTCATTGCTTGTGGGTGTGATAATATTTGTTGTTGCCAATCTGGTGACAAAACGAATTGTAGACTTCACTTCCAAGATAACATCCATGAGTGATGACGGTATTCTTGACGAAAAACTCGACATTTCGGGTCATGATGAGATTTCGCGCCTTGGCGAAGCGTTCAACACCATGAGTGAAAAGGTTGTAATGTTAGAGCGTCAGAGGGTGCAGTTTGTGTCTGATGCATCGCACGAGCTAAAGACACCACTTAGCTCCATCAAGCTCATGGCAGACTCCATCTTGCAAAATCCCGACATAAGCATGGACTATGTGCGTGAATTTATGACCGATATGAATAATGAGGCAGACCGCCTCAACCGCATTGTCAATAAGCTTCTCTACATCACCAAGATGGATGCACGAAGCTCTGAGGACAATAAGAATCTTGAGCTTATAAGCCTCAACGACATTGTATCGGGCATCGAGCGCAATCTTCAGCCTCTTGCCAAAAAGGCCGACATCACCCTGGTGTTCAGCACCCCCGGCGAGATATTCCTCTTTGCCAACAAAGATGTCTTGTGGCAGGGCATATACAACATTGTGGACAATGCCATCAAATATACTGATGCCGACGGATATGTGCTCGTGGCAATGGAGCAGACGGCAGGCAAGGTCATCATCGAAGTGAGAGACACAGGCGTGGGCATTGCAAGTGAAGATATCGACAAGATTTTCGACCGTTTTTACCGTGTGGACAAAGCGCGCGACCGCGCCACAGGCGGCACAGGGCTTGGACTATCCATTGCGTTGTCTGCCATAGCATATCACAACGGCTGGATAGATGTGGAGAGTGAGCCGGGCAAAGGCTCAACCTTCAGGATAACTCTGCCCGATACTGCACCCGAGTCTGATGAGGAGGCGTGATGATGAATAAAATTTCAAAGATTATAGCTTGCTCTATCATGCTTTGTTTGGTTTTGTGCTCCTGTTCTGCCGAGACTCCTCAGAGCAAAAGAGCAATCGAATTGTATTTCACCAATTCTTCTCACGACAGTCTCACCTCTGAAACTGCCTATATAGATGAAGCAAGCTTTTCGGGCACCAAAAAGCTCATTGATGCAGTAATGACAAAGCTTTTTGACGGCCCGTCAAATCCCGAACACAAGCCCATAATCCCAGAGGGTGTCACCCTCAGAGGATTTTCACAATCCAAGACGGACTACGGCACCATCAACATCGACCTCGGTGGTGATTTCTATCAGAATGAGTCAGACACGCGCCTTGCATCCGACGAATTATTGGCAAGGTACTCCATCATCTGCACTCTTTGCCAGTTTGAAAATATCCGCAAGGTCAAGTTTTATGTCAATGGCGAGGATCTCAGGAGCAATGGCGGCGAGGGTGATATTGTGCAGCCCATGGGCAGTGACAACATCTTCATGAATTCACCCTCAGGCGTTGAAACTCAGACCGAAAAGTTCGTCACCTTGTATTTTACCGACAAACAGGGCGAAAAGCTCTACCCCGAGACGCGCAAAGCTACCATGGCAGATTCAAGCCTTGAAAAAACCATCATCAATGAGCTCATAAAAGGCCCACTGTCAGAAGAGCTTGAACCCACACTCCCTCGCACAGTTGAGCTTGCAAGCCTTGAGACCACCGAAGAGGTTTGCTTTGTGAATCTTACATCGGCTTCGCTTTCAAAGCTTGATTCCGATGGCGTGAGGATGAAAACGGCAGTGTATTCCATTGTCAATTCGCTCACGCGTATTGCAGGCATCGAAAAGGTGCAGATTCTCATAGACGGCAAAAAGCCCGAAACTGACAAATATCAGCTTTTCTCATCACCGCTTGAACGCAATCAAAACATAATAGAAGAAAACCATATATCATAAAAATAGGGTCTGAAAAAATCATGTGATTTTTTCAGACCCGTTTTGATGTCTTTTATTCTTCTATAAGCTGCTGCATGTTGTACATGCCCGCGCCTTTGCCCACGAGGAATTTAGCGGCTTTCACCGCGCCCTCTGCAAAGATTTCCTTGCTCATGGCACTGTGGCTGATTTGCACGATTTCGTCGTTGCCTGCAAAGATTACATCATGCTCGCCCACGATTGTGCCGCCGCGCACGGCGTGCAGACCTATCTCTGTTTTGCTTCGTTTCTTTCGCACCGAATGTCTGTCATACACATATTCACCCTTTTCGGTGAGTGTGTCAGAAATTGCATCGGCAATCATGAGAGCTGTGCCGCTTGGGGCGTCAATCTTTTGATTGTGGTGCTTTTCGATAATCTCAATGTCAAATTTACCTTCCAGAAGCGCTGCCGCTTTTTTCACAAGGTTGATAAGCAAATTGATGCCGAGCGACATGTTTGCCGAACGAAACACTGCTACTTTCTGTGAAAGGACATCGATTTTAGCAAGCTGGTCATCACTCAGTCCCGTGGTGGCAATCACAGCGGGCACAGAGTTTGATTCGCAATATTTAAGGATAGAGTCAAGCGATGCAGGGTGAGAAAAATCAATCACAACATCGGCTTTTTCTTTGATGTTTTCAATTTTGTCATACACAGGGAATGAATTTTTTGCTTCGGTGTTGATGTCAAAGCCAAAAGCAATTTTTGCATCGGCATCACCATTGACAATGCCTGCAATGACCTGACCCATCTTTCCGTTGCATCCAAAAAGTGCAATATTTATCATATTGTGTATCTCCAATTATTTTAATAAACCATAGTTTGCCATTGCGGTTTTGAGCTGATTGAGTGTGCCCTCTTCCATAGCGGTGAGGGGGAGGCGCAAGTCGCCAGTGTTCCAGCCCATAAGACCAAGGGCAGTTTTCACGGGAATGGGGTTAACCTCGCAAAACAGTGCATCAACAAGCTCAATCATTCCAAGCTGCAAATCCTTTGCTTCATTGATTTTACCATCGAGGAATTTATACACCATGTCGTGAGTCTGCTTTGGAGCAACATTTGCCACCACAGAGATTACGCCCTTGCCGCCAAGTGAGAGGATGGGCAGAATCTGGTCGTCATTGCCCGAATATATGTCGAGCTTATCTCCACAGATTGAAGCAATCTTTGCCACCTGCGAGAGGTCGCCGCTTGCTTCCTTCACAGCCACAATGTTTTCAATCTCGGCAAGCTTTTTGAGCGTTTCGGGCTTGATGTTGCAGCCTGTGCGCGAGGGCACATTGTAGAGAATCACGGGAATGCTTATAGAGTTTGCAATAGCGGTGAAGTGCTCAATGAGTCCCTTTTGAGTGGCTTTGTTGTAATATGGAGTCACAGTGAGGATAGCATC
Organism: Clostridia bacterium; assembly: GCA_017549745.1. Lineage (GTDB taxonomy): Bacteria > Bacillota > Clostridia > UMGS1810 > UMGS1810 > RGIG1828. The sequence continues at coordinate 8,780 of JAFYUA010000011.1, forward strand.
TGCCCCTGCGCTTTCGGCAAATTTTGAAAGCTTTATTGCATGGGGTGTATCGTTGGAGCCGGTGCCTGCAATCACGGGGATTCTGCCGGCAATTTTGTCAACTGTATATTTGATGGCAGCGCAGTGCTCTTCATCGGGCATGGTGGATGCTTCACCTGTAGTTCCGCAGATGATTACCGCGTCGGTGCCATTTTCCACATGGTATTCGAGCAATCTGCCAAGCTCGTCATAATTTACTCCGTTTTCGGTAAATGGTGTGATGATAGCAACACCTGAGCCGGTAAATACTGTCTTTTTCACTCTTTTGTCCTGCCTTTCGATTATTGTTCGTTCCAGATTTCGATGAGCTTCTGGGCAATCTGAACGGCGTTGGTTGCAGCGCCTTTTCTGATGTTGTCGGCAACAACCCAGATGTTTACACCTGAGTCAACGCTGTCGTCTCTTCTGATACGGCCTACATATGTTTCGTTGGTGCCTGCGGCATCAAGAGCGAGAGGATACACATTGTTTTCGGGGTCATCTTTGATGATGATGCCGGGTGCCTTTGCAAGCACATCTTTGAGCTCGGCAAGGTCAAAATCGTTGTGGAATTCAATGTTGATGGATTCACTGTGGCTGTCAAACACAGGCACACGCACAGTGGTAGCAGTGATTCTGATGGAATCATCACCAAGGATTTTTCTGGTTTCGTTCACCATCTTCATTTCCTCTTTGGTGTAGCCGTTGGGGAGGAAAGAATCAATGTGAGGCAAGCAGTTGCCTGCGATGGGGTGGGGGAACTTCTTGGGAGCTTCGCCCTTAAGACCGTTCTCAAGGTCCTGATAGCCTGCAAGACCTGCGCCTGATACTGCCTGATATGTAGAATATACCACTCTCTTGATTTTGTATGCATCGTGGAGAGGCTTGAGAGCTACCATGGCCTGAATAGTGGAGCAGTTTGGGTTGGCAATGATGCCTTTGTTCCATCTGATGTCATCGGGGTTAACCTCGGGCACAACGAGGGGAACTTCGCTATCCATTCTCCATGCGCTTGAGTTGTCGATTACAACCACGCCCTTTGATGCGGCAATGGGAGCAAATTTTTCACTTGTGGAGCCGCCTGCTGAGAAGAGAGCAATGTCGATGTCTTTGTCAAATGAAGTTTCTGTGAGCTCTTCAATCACATATTCCTTGCCCATGAACTCAATCTTCTGACCAGCGCTGCGGCTTGAAGCCATGAGATAGTAGTTTTCCACAGGGAGCTGCATTTCTTCGAGCACTTTGAGGAAGGTTCTTCCTACCATGCCTGTGGCACCTACTACTGCAACATTATACTTTTTCATTTTGAATACCTCCAAAAATTAATTATTAATAAAAAAACCGGTTTATGAAAAACCGGGTGTGCACAATTTCAAGCCTTGGCTGCCAAACGCAGCCTGACTTTTACGATAGCACTCCGCCCGGGGGCGACAGTCATACGGCTGTTTACCGCACAACCAGCAATGCCCTTGGC
>JAFYUA010000012.1 GCA_017549745.1 Clostridia bacterium
AATGGCCGCACCGGTGTGGAGTGCGAGGATATCCGCCTGATGGCAGAAACCGCACAGCAGATGGTTCGCTCTTCCATTGGGAGGCTGCAGTAGAAGCAGGTGCACCTGAGGGCATAATCGATTGGATTGATGTGCCAAGCCTTGAAATGACAAACACCGTAATGAAAGAAGCCGACATCATCCTTGCCACAGGCGGTCCCGGAAGGGGAAAGGCAGCATATTCAAGCGGCAAGCCCGCACTCGGTGTTGGTGCAGGCAACACTCCTGCCATCATTGACGAAAGTGCCGATATTCTGCTTGCAGTAAACTCCATCATTCATTCCAAAACCTTTGACAACGGCATGATTTGTGCATCGGAGCAGTCAGTTATCGTTCAGGAAAACATATACGAAGCCGTAAAAAATGAATTTGCCGAGAGAGGTTGTTATTTTCTAAGCAGCGCCGAGACCGAAAAAGTAAGAAAGACCATCATAATAAACGGCGCTCTCAACGCAAAGATAGTTGGTCAGAAGGCGTCAAAAATTGCAGAGCTTGCTCAAGTTAAAGTGCCCGAGGGCACCAAAATCCTCATTGGTGAAGTTGAATCGGTTGATATAAGCGAAGAATTTGCCCACGAAAAGCTCTCTCCTGTGCTTGCAATGTACAAAGCAAAGGATTTTGAAGATGCTCTTGCAAAGGCAGAGCAGCTTGTAGCCGACGGTGGCTATGGTCACACCTCTTCTCTCTATATCAACGAAGTGACCGAAACAGAAAAGATAAATAAATTTGCTCATCGCATGAAAACCTGCCGAATCCTCGTTAACACTCCATCTTCACACGGCGGCATCGGTGACCTTTACAATTTCAAGCTTGCTCCGTCTCTCACACTTGGCTGCGGCTCATGGGGCGGCAACTCGGTCAGCGAAAATGTAGGCGTAAAACATCTGGTTAATATAAAAACAGTAGCAGAAAGAAGGGAAAACATGCTTTGGTTCCGCACTCCCGAAAAGGTATACATCAAAAAAGGCTGTCTGCCTATTGCTCTCGATGAACTCAAAAATGTGATGAACAAAAAGAGAGCATTCATCGTTACAGACACATTCCTCTATGAAAATGGCTACACCAAGCCTATTTGTGACAAGCTCGACGAAATGGGCATAGCACACACCACATTCTTTGATGTTCAGCCTGACCCCACTTTGGAAAATGCCAAAAACGGTGCAGCTCAGATGGCTTCATTCAAGCCCGACACAATCATCGCACTCGGCGGCGGCTCGGCAATGGACGCAGCCAAAATCATGTGGGTGCTCTATGAACACCCCGAAGCAGACTTCATGGACATGGCAATGCGCTTTATCGACATCCGCAAAAGAATATACACCTTCCCCAAAATGGGCGAAAAAGCATATTTCATTGCAATTCCCACCTCTGCAGGCACAGGCTCTGAGGTTACTCCCTTTGCAGTTATCACCGATGAAAAAACAGGCGTGAAATATCCCCTTGCTGACTATGAGCTCATGCCCAACATGGCAATTGTAGACACCGATTTCCACATGTCTGCTCCCAAGGGTCTCACCGCAGCTTCGGGCATCGACGCTGTGACTCACGCAGTAGAAGCTTATGCTGCAATGCTCGCAACTGACTATACCGACGGTCTCGCTCTCAAAGCACTCAAAACAATTTTTGAATATCTGCCCAAAGCATATGAAAACGGTCAGACAGATATCTTAGCCCGCGAAAAGATGGCAAATGCAGCCACTATGGCAGGCATGGCATTTGCAAATGCGTTCCTCGGAATATGCCACTCCATGGCACACAAGCTCGGCGCTTTCCATCATTTGCCCCACGGTGTTGCAAATGCTCTCATGATAGAAGAGGTTATCCGCTTTAATAGCGCAGAGTCTCCTGTAAAGATGGGCACATTCTCACAGTATGACCACCCCCACACCCTTGCGCGCTATGGTGAAATAGCAGATTATCTTGGTCTTGGCGGCAATACCGACGAAGAAAAACTCGAAGCACTCATAGGTGCCATAAATGCACTCAAAGCCAAAGTCGGCATAAAAGAAACCATCAAGGATTACGGCATCGATGAAAAAGTATTCCTTGCAAGCCTTGATGAAATGACCGAACAGGCATTTGATGACCAGTGCACAGGCGCAAACCCCAGATATCCTCTCATGAGCGAAATCAAGCAGATGTATCTCAATGCATACTACGGCAAACATTTTGAAGAGACCGATAAGCCCGATGCATCACACATAGATTCGTCAAAAAAAGGCGATGCAGTAAAAAAAGCATATCAGAAATAAAAGGAGGATACGAAAATGAAACTTGACCGAGTGATTGCAGTAAGAAACAACAAAACTATCTATCGTGACGGCGACAGATGTATCAAAGTATTCAGCCAGGATTATTCCAAAGCAGATGTGCTCAACGAAGCACTTAATCAGGCAAGAATCGAAGAAACAGGGCTCAACCTTCCTAAAATTTTGGAAATCACCACCATCGATGGTAAGTGGGCAATTGTGACAGAGTATATAAAAGGCAAAACCCTTGCCGAGATTATGGAAGAAGATGAAGAAAACAAAGAAAAATATCTCAATCTTTTGGTAGATTTGCAGCTCGAAGTAAACTCCAAGACCTGCCCTCTTTTAGGCAAGCTCAAAGACAAAATGAATCGTAAAATAAGCATGTCAGAGCTTGATGCAACCACACGCTATGACCTGCACACACGCCTTGAAGGCATGCCCAAGCACAACAAGGTGTGCCACGGCGATTTTAACCCGTCAAACATCATTATAACCGAAGACGGCACCCCCTATATCATAGACTGGGCACATGCAACTCAGGGTAATGCTTCGGCAGATGCCGCAAGAACATATCTTCTTTTCTGGCTAAACGGCGACATTGAGGGAGCCAAGAAATATCTTGACATATTCTGTCAAAAAGCAACACCGCCAAGCAGTATGTTCAGAAATGGATGCCGATTGTGGCAGCATCACAGTCGGTAAAAGGCAACGAAAAAGAACGCGAATTTTTGCTTTCGTGGGTAGATGTTGTAGATTACGAATAAAAAATAAATCTCAAAGCTCTGCCACGGCAGAGCTTTGAATACGAAAAAAAGGAGACTGGGAGTATGAAAATAACAGTATGTATAGGCAGTTCCTGCCATATCAAGGGTTCTCGTCAGGTAGTAGAACAGCTTCAATATCTTATAGCTCAAAATAATCTTGGCGACAAATTAGAACTCGGAGGCACCTTTTGCATGGGCAAATGTCAGCAGGGAGTGTGTGTGACGGTAGACGATGAGTTCTTTTCTGTGACACCCGACACAGTGGAGGAATTTTTCAAAGCCGAAGTTCTGGCAAAGGTGAAATAACATGCTTATTCAGATATGTGTAGGCAGCTCTTGCCATCTCAAGGGCTCAGGCGAAATAGTGGAGCTCTTTAGTGAATATATAGAAAAACACGGCCTCGAAGATGAAATTGCTCTTTCGGGCAGCTTTTGCATAGGCAAATGCAATAGACTCGGAGTGACAGTGCAGATAGATGATGACATACACACAGGAGTAACCAAGGAAAATTTCAAAGAGTTTTTCACTCAAAATGTGCTGTCGCAATTTTCTGACGAAAGGAAATAACAAATATGCCCAATTGTTTGACTCTAAAAAAATCCAATTGCAGAAACTGTCACAAATGCATACGACACTGCCCTGTAAAAGCAATAAGATTTTCGGGCAATCAGGCACATATTATAGGTAATGAGTGCATTTTATGCGGGCAGTGCTTTGTGGTGTGCCCTCAAAATGCTAAGCAGATAGTAGACGAAACCGAAAAGGCAAAGGTGTTTTTGCAAAGCGGCGACCCCGTGATTGTGAGCCTTGCGCCGTCATTTGTGGCAAATTATGATGGCGTGGGCATAGGAGCAATGAAAGACGCGCTCCAAAAGCTTGGCTTTTATGATGTGGAAGAAACTGCAATCGGCGCTACTATGGTAAAAAATGAATATGAAAAAATGATAAAAGAAGAAGGCCGCGACATCATCATAAGCTCGTGTTGCCACAGCATCAATCTTCTCATTCAGAAATATTTTCCCAAAGAGCTTGAATATCTGGCAGATGTTGTGTCTCCCATGCAGGCTCATTGCATCGACATAAAAAAGAGATATCCCAATGCAAAAACGGTGTTCATCGGCCCTTGCGTTGCCAAAAAAGACGAAGCCGAGCACTATGAAGACATAGTTGATGCAGTGCTCACCTTTGAAGAGCTAACCAATTGGCTCAAAGAGGAAAACATCGAAATCAACCGCCAAAAAGACTCAAGTCCTGAGAGCAGGGCAAGATTTTTCCCCACAACCGGCGGAATACTCAAAACAATGGCTCACTCCTCAAACGGCTACACCTACCTTGCACTCGACGGTGTTGAAAATTGCATCAGCGCACTGCGCGACATAGAAAACGGCAAAATCCACAAATGCTTCATTGAAATGTCGGCTTGTGTGGGCAGCTGTGTGGGAGGGCCTGTGATGGAAAAATATCACCGCTCGCCCGTTATGGACTATGTGACAGTGTCGGAATTTGCAGGAGAGAGGGATTTCGATGTGGTTCAGCCATCATCATTTGAGCTCAAAAAGCATTTTGAATACATAGAGCATCGCCTCTCAAAACCCAGCGAATCAGAAATAAATGCAGTTCTTCGTCAGATGGGCAAATTCAAGCCCTCCGATGAACTCAACTGCGGATCTTGCGGCTACAACACCTGCCGCGACAAAGCCATTGCAATTTGTCAGGGTAAGGCGGAAATATCGATGTGTCTGCCGTTTTTAAAAGACAAAGCCGAGAGCTTTTCAGATTCTATTGTCAAAAACACTCCCAACGGAATCATCGTGCTCAACGAAAATCTTGAAGTACAGCAGATTAACGAAGCCGCACGCAAAATAATGAATATCCGTTATGATTCAGACATCCTCGGCGACCAGGTAATCAGAGTTCTTGACCCGACAGTGTTTCTCGAAGTGAAAAGAACAGGCAAAGATGTGCGCAATCAGAGAGTGTATCTGGCAGAATATAAGCGATATGTGGAGCAGACAATCGTATATGATGATGACTCCCATATGCTCATTGGAATCATGCGCGATGTTACCGACGAAGAAAAAGAACGCGAAAAAAAGGAAAACATCAGCCGTCAGACCATGGAGGTTGCCGACAAGGTGGTCGACAAGCAGATGCGCATAGTTCAGGAAATAGCATCACTGCTTGGCGAAACCGCCGCCGAAACAAAAATAGCACTTGCTAAACTAAAGGAGTCTATAGCTGATGAATGATTTGTGTGCAGATATAGGTTACAAGAGTATAAATCATTTTGGAGAGCAGCTTTGCGGTGATCATGTTGATATTGTAGAGCAGAGCGAAGCATCCACCGTCATCGTGCTTGCTGACGGCCTTGGAAGCGGAGTGAAGGCGAGTATTCTTTCCACTCTCACATCAAAGATAATATCCACCATGATGGCAGAGGGACTCCCCATCGAGGAATGTGTG
>JAFYUA010000107.1 GCA_017549745.1 Clostridia bacterium
CCGCACTCGGCAGACTCCTCACTGCTGCCGCCATGATGGGCGCAATGCTCAAAGGTGACAAAGACCTTGTGACACTGCAGATGACAGGATCGGGCCCCATTGGCCGTGTGCTCGCTGTGTCGGGGCCTGATTGCAAGGTGAAAGGCTATGTGGGCAATGGCAATGTTGACCTTGAGCTAAACAGTGCAGGCAAGCTCGATGTTGGCTCGGCCATAGGCTCCGATGGCTTTCTCACGGTCATCACAGACCTCGGACTCAAAGAACCCTACATCGGCAAGATTCCGCTTGTGACAGGCGAGGTGGGCGATGACCTTGTTCAGTATTTTGCAGTTTCCGAGCAGGTGCCTTCGGTGGTTGGTCTTGGTGTTTTGATTGACAGGGATTTGTCTGTAAAAAATTCGGGCGGATTTATTGTGCAGGTGATGCCCGGCGCAACCGATGAGGCTATTGACCGCCTTGAAGAAAACCTGAAAAATATAACGAGTGTTACAACGATGCTTGAATCAGGCATGAACATAGAAGAAATCATAGGCGTGGCAATGAATGGCTTTGATTTCCATTTCACTGACAAAACAGATGTGTCCTATAGCTGCAACTGCTCAAGAGAGCGCGTAAGACGAGTGCTTTCATCGGTTGGTGAAAGTGAACTCAGAGCCATCATCGAAGAAGATGGCAAAGCTGAAATGTGTTGCCATTTCTGCCCTGAAAAATATATGTTTGACAAAGATGAGCTTGAGCAGATACTTTCTGAGGTGACGAACAAAAATGATTAAAGCATGTATATTTGACCTGGATGGAACACTGCTTGACACAATTCCAACCATCAGTTATTATTGCAACCTTAGTCTTGAAGAGTTTGGCTTTGACGCCATTGAAGCCGAAGAATACAAATATCTTGTGGGCAATGGCGCAAAGGTTTTGATTGAGCGCGCGCTCGATTATGTGGGCGCAGATAAAGGAAAGTATTTTGACAAGGTATATAAATTTTATACCAAATCTTATGACAAAGATGTTTCCTATGGCACCAAACCATATGACGGCATTCCCGAAATGCTTGCCGAGCTCAAGACCATGGGCATCAAAACCTATGTCCTCTCCAACAAGCCCGACTTTGCAGCAAATGAAGCCGTAAGGACTTTCCTCGGCAATCTCATTGATGCCACATATGGCGGCAGAGAAGGCGTAGCACTGAAACCATCCACCGAGGGCATTGACATCGTGATGAGCGAAAATGACATCAAGCCCGAAGAGTGCCTTTACATAGGTGACACAAGTGTGGATATGCAAACAGGAAAGAACGCGCTCATGTACACCATAGGAGTGCTTTGGGGCTTTCGCAAGCGCGACGAGCTTGAAGCACACGGCGCCGATGCGATTGTGTCGCAAGCGTCAGAGATTGTAGCAATAGCCAAAGAAAAGTAACATATATATAAAGAAGAAACACTGCAAGCGAGGGAGCGCGCAGGTGATTGGTCGCCTGTGAACGGCTCCCTTTTTGTGCACTTTTACAACACCCCTTTTTTACCCCTTTACAAATTGTGTCATAATTTGCCACACACACCAATATATTGTGGTGTCAAAAAAAGTGAAAAAAATGATGTAAAAAGTAAAAATTTTTCTTGACTTTTATATCTTGATGTGGTATTC
>JAFYUA010000108.1 GCA_017549745.1 Clostridia bacterium
AGCGTGATATCTCCAACGCTCCTGATTGGGACCGTTGTTGAAGTAGCCATCGCCGTAGGCTTCACCGCCCTGATTGGTAATCCAGCGTTCACCAAGAGCATCAAGGCCAATAGTGCCCGATGCCATGTGAGCATGGGTGCGAGATGGCATTATTACAGCCATGCCTGTGTATAGCTCCTGATTGCCTTCCCATGTGTCGCGGAAGATAACCTGGTCGGTATTTCTGAAATATTTGTCGAGGCTTACCTTTGCACCTTCAATGTTGTCGTGGTCAAGCTCTGTGTCATACCAGATGCAAAGGAATGGTGAATTAGTTGGCTTATCAACATCGAGCACAAGCTTTTTGAGTGCATTGTCATTCTTCATTATAGCAAAATAGTATTTTTCGACGCTGTGAGCTTTACCCTGAGAACAGTCACCTACCATATAGTAGCCCTGATTTGACTGAGCATAAATCTGATAGTCAGAAGCATTTACAATGCATGGAATATTATCATATCCATACCATGTACCGAGACCTGTTTTCATAGCTGAAAACATTCTGGCAATATAGGGACCCACAAAGGTCCAGTAGCTGGCGCCTTCAAACCATGATGAATCGGGATAGAGATTGTCAAACACAGGTTCAAGATTTTTGAGAGATTTTGCCATTATGTCGGCATAGTAGGTTACATTGTTATCATCTGCAAAAGCAAGAGCGCCGAGGAATGCAACGGTGTTGTTGATGGTAGTATGGTTAGAATCGCCAATATATGCCGAGAAACGCGAAGAAGTATATTTACCTTTGCCATAGCCTGTTTTGAAAAGGTCGGAAATTATGTTGAAGTGGTTGTTGATAAAGCCCTGCTTGATGGTTTGGCGCTGGGTTTCATCCATCCAGTCATAGAGCCAGTCATAGGCAAGGGCTCCTGCAAATACTGCCTGGCTGTTGTCGATGAACTGATATGTACCAAGGTCGGGAAGAGTTGCAAAGGCTGCAGCTTCATCATAGGCACGCTGAGCATAGGCGTCGTCACCATCGATGAGATACACAAATGCACATTTGGACACTACATCCCATGCAGTAAAGCCTTGTGAGAGGTAAGATTTTGTCATGTCCACAAGAACGGGAGGTTTGGTGGACAGAAGCTTTTGGGCAGATGCTTTCACTCCTGCATACTGAGCTGCAAGAAATTCGTTGCCGCCCTTGATGTCGGCTCTGATGCGCTCAAGGTCTGCCTTGCGGAAGAAGGTGTAGGGGTGGCCGCCTGCCTGCATGGCTCTGATGTCTTGAGAGAGCTGAGCACTTGTGACAACGGGATATTCAAAATCCTTGGTACCCTTTATAAACACTTCAATGTCAGTGTATGAAAGAGTGGGTCTGTCGGCTTTGTTGGAAGAGTCTGCCGAGAATATGGGAAGCACATCGGCAGATGAGCGAACAGCAAAGGTGGCTTTGGAAAGACCCTTTTCGATGCACTCCTTGATATATTCAAGCACCGAGAAGCTGCAAAGCATCTTTCCGCTTTTGGTCATTTTGTAGACCGCAAGTGACTTGGAATAAGGGGTAAAATCCTCTATGCTGTCGCAGCCATAGATGGTTGCCGACACATTGGCAGCAGCGGGGCGAGCATAGAAGCTGAGCACTGCACCTTTGGCATTTTCGGGAATGCCTGCCGATATATCGAACTGCAAAAATACTGTTCTGTCATATACATCGCCCGAAAAAACAATGGGGCTTTTGGAGTTTTTGGATGCATCGGAGAGATTGCCGCCTTCGATGAAGGTGTCATATGCGCAGTCAAGCACGGGCATCTCGCCCTCTGCGGCAAAAACAGGCACAAATGACATAATCATTGCCACAATCAGCAAAATACTTACTGTTTTTTTCATTGAGATACCTCCATTTCTGATTGGTGTGACATGACGAGCGGCGTCATGTCGGCTTTGCACACAAATGCGCGGATTTTATCGGCGTTGCCATTAAGCTTTAAAAGCGGAGTTGCAAGCTCTGCCCCGCCTTGCGGCACTGTGCGCGTGATTGATTTAATATTGATGAGCTCATCGTCTGAGTATGATGCAAGGTAAAGAGTGATTTGCTGTGGCACTGATGTGTCATTGCCTGCAAAAACACTTGCCCTGCACTCATCTTCGGCTTTAATTGAGCTGAGTTTGGTGTTATTGGTGTCAGTAAATTCCACATTGGTTGCTCGAATGGCAGGGGCACCTGACTTTTTGCCAACCACAACGCGGACACTGGGTCTTAAAGAAGGATTGCTGTGCTCTTTTGAAGCCGCAAAATAATCGGAAAATGTAGTTAATGAAGTCACCGCCATCATAAATGAAAAATCTTTGGCATTTGCAAGAGCAGTGATGTCATATTCATCTCGTGCATAATAGCCATCGGACGGTGAAGTTCCTTTTGCCAAGCTTACAGACGGACTACGCGTATATGAAAGGCTCTCTGTTGCCGCCTGAGTATAGGTGCCATCTTCATTGCGATATAAGAAAGGATACCAAGTGCTGTTGTCAAACCTATGCCTCAAAGGAGCATTGTTGTAGTTAATGGTGTTTTCCTGCCACGAATCAAAGGGTAAATTGTAAAATCCAATGGTGTCGGCAGAGTTGTTAGCACTGCCAAGAATTCTGTATTGATTCAGGCTGAGAATAACCTTTTTGTATTCATAGTCATCGCTGAGCTCAGGAAGTGATATTTTGTAAAATGAAGTAACGGAATACTTTTGGGAATTTCTGAGCACCACAGTTTCTTTCCTACCAAAGTTGGCGGCATGATATATATTGAACACGCCAAGCGATGAATCCGCTGAACTGTTGCCGCCCATATGAGCATCGGCAATAATCTGACCCTGAAGAGGAACATTTATCACATACACATTGACAAGCTCATCGTTTGAAACGATTATCTTATAGCTATATTCATCTCTCGCAACTTCCACATCTGCATCATCGGCAGTGGCGGTGATGTCAAGGTGTGAAACAGGCGACGGATATTCATAGGTGCGAACATAGGGATTAAAGCCCGAAAGCTCGCTGCCGTTGACCTTGAGAGAGTTAAGCTTCGGCATGGTTTCCGTAGCAAGTGCGCTACCCCATTGCGAAAGAGGAAGAATGTCATCACCTACACCATCAAGCTCACTTTCGTCGAGGAAAGGAACAAAAGTCATGCTCACATTGAGAGATGTGACATCATCAAAACGAATGGCTATGCGCTGATAATCTTTGGTATAGTCCATTTCATCGGCGTGCCTTGCAGGCGAAGTAGAAAGTGATGCGGCAGATGTGACTGAAAGCTCATAGGGAGCATCGGATACAATCTTCACATACACATGCTTGTCGCCTTTGGAAAGAATGGCGGCTTTGTCATCGGGGGTGATGGTGATGTCCGACTGATACACATTGATGAACGAATACACATCGGAAGATGCTTTAAGCACCGCTTCGTCTCTTATGACAAATCGAGAGCGGTCATGAGTGAGAGCTGCACCGCGCTTGTAGCTTGCCGCGCCGTCTGCATAGGTGTCGGTTAGATCGGCTATGGCATAGGCAAAACCGCCAGAGCTTTCAAACTCATCTATTTGGTCATTGGCATCAACCCTCTGACCGCCGCTTGATGAGGGATTTATCACAAGACAGCTGTTGCCCTCTGCTCTCTTGGTGTAGTAGTTCCAGCGTCTGCCGTTTTGCTCGCTTTCCCAATAGCCGGGGAGGTTATAATTGTCCTCACCGGGATTGGTTATCCAGCGCTCACCAAGAGCATCGAGTACAAAGGTGCCTGAGTCCATGTTGTTGTGAGTGTCGACTGCTTTTGAGACCTTGAGACCTGCAAATATTTGCTCGTCGGTTTCCCAAGTGTTTCTGAAAACCGCCATGTTGATGTCTGAGAATAGTTTGTCTTTGGCAAATGTGTATGAAGCGTTTTCGTAGTCGGCGTCAGTGTCATACCAAAGGCACAAAAGCGGGCTTGCACTGCTTATGCTGCCGCCAAGCACAGCTTTCTGATAGCCGACATCGCCTCTTAGAAGAGCGAGATAATATTTCTCGGGCGAAGAATCCTTGCCCTGAGACACATCGCCCACTCTGAAATAGCCCTCATTGGTCTGAGCATACATGGGAAAATCACTGCAGTTTACAATGTGAGCCACATTTTCATAGCCAAAGCATGTGCCAAAAGCACTCTCAAAGCCTGAGAGCATGCGGGCAATGAACGGACCCACATAGCCCCAATAACTAACGCCCTCATACCAACCGCTGTCGGGATACATGCTGTCAAATACATCTGAGAGATTGCCAAGAGCTGTGGTGATGAGGTCGGCATAGAAGCCATTGTTGCTATCATCGGCAACGGCTATCGCCTGAACAATTACCGATGAATTGTTGAGGGCGGTGTGGTTGCCTGTGCCCCAGTAGGCAGTATAGGGACTTGGCCATGAACTATAGTCAGATGGATTTTTGAAAAGATCGCTCACGATGTTGAGATGGTTTTGCAGGAGAGCATTTTTCAAAGTAGAGCGTTGTGTGTCATCGAGATAGTCATACAGCCAGTCATAGCAAAGAGCTACACAAAATGCAGCCTGATTGTTGCTGATGGACTGCTGGTTGTTCCACGAATCGAGAGCTGCAAAATATGATGCCACGGTATATGCCTTTTTGGCATAGCGCTCATCACCTTCGATGAGATATACAAAGGCAAAGCGCATCACCATCTGCCAACATTCAAACCCAAGACCAATATATTGACCCGACTGGGAAAGCACAGAGCTTTCAATCCTATCAAATGTGGGAATAGAGTCATAATCATGGGCTGCTGCGCGCTTGATGGCATCATATTGCTTTGTGATAAATTCATCACCATCGGCAATTGCTTGGCGTACTCTCTCAAAATCGGCATCTCTGCCAAAGAGATATGGATGACCGCCTGATTGACAAGCTTCTATGGCAGATATGACATCTGCTTGTGATACTGTGGGATAAGTGTAGCTCACATTATCTGATGCCCCGACTGCCGGAACAATTCCGGCAATCAGCGCAACAGTTAATACAATGGAAATTAATTTTTTCATATTCATCACTTATTCAAATATAAAGAGAGCGTCGATAAGACCGC
>JAFYUA010000109.1 GCA_017549745.1 Clostridia bacterium
CCCATTTCTTTATTAAGCTCCTTTATCGCGTCAATAAATTTCGCGGCACCTGCGGCATATGAGTCATTTTCGCTGCAAACCCCTGCAAAGAGCGCAAGCTTATAAAGCTTTTTGTGTATAGATGCGCCATATGCTTCGAGTACATATGGCATAATGACTGTGTTGGCAAGTCCATGCGGCGTGCCATATTGTCCACCAAGCGAATGTGCTATTGCATGAATATAGCCAACATAGGATTTTGAAAAAGCTATGCCCGCCTTGTATGCTGCGTGGAGCATATTTTCTCTTGCAGCGTGATTTCGGCCGTCATCATAGGCTGCCTTGACATTTTCAAACACGAGCTTTGTAGCCTCCAACGCAAGTGCCCGTGTCTGCTTCGTTGTGGAGCGGCCTATGTATGCCTCTACAGCATGGGTGAGAGCATCCATGCCTGTTGTAGCAGTGAGATGAGGCGGCAAAGAATATGTGAAAGCGGCATCAAGCAAAGCATAGTGTGGAATCAGGGGAAAGCTCATAAGAGCATATTTGTGGCTCTTTTCACTATCAGTAATAATTGACACAGGCGTAACCTCGCTCCCTGTGCCTGCAGTGGTCGGCACTGCAATGATTATAGGGAGCTTTCGAAGAATACGCATAACCCCTTTCATCTGCCCAAGATTTCTGCGAGGATAAGCCACCCTCGCCCCTACTGCCTTTGCACAATCCATAGAAGAACCGCCGCCAATGGCAACCAGACCATTGCAATTTTTTTCTTTGTATACCGCCAATGCATCTTCCACATTATGCACTGTGGGATTGGGCTGGGTTTTATCATATACTGCATAATGCACCTTGCTTTGTTTCAATGCATCTTCAAGATGCGAAACAAGTCCGCTTGCCACAATGCCCTTATCGGTGACAACAAGAACTGAGGTTATCTTTTCTTTGGCTAAAACACTGCCGAGTTCTTCGCAAGAGCTGATGATTTCGGGTTCTCTGTAGGGCAGAAACGGCAAGGCAATGCGAAATGCGCCCTGAAAAACACGACAATATAGTGATTTTACAAAAAACATATTAAATTCCTTTCGATTTTGTTTTCAGCACACTGTGTGCTGAAATATTCTACCATATAATGAGTTAATTGTCAACAGATATCATCCAGATCGGCAAATTTGAAAAAAACGGACAATGAACGAAGCTCCTCACCTGCTTCTCATAAAGAGAAATTCAAAGGAGGAGCCTCGGTTTATTTTATCGGAATAACAAGTGCTTGTTTCGAAAGCTTTGTCCGCAATCATCTGATGCATGAATACAAAATGTTTTTTAATCGAGGCACAAAGTATGTTGCCCTCGGATTTACAATATGCTGGCTAAACACCATTGCAAGATTGAGTTCAGGGTCGGCAAGTGTCACAGAACCGGCTGCCCCATTCCATCCGAATTCGCCAATCGAACCCAAGCTGCCACTTGCTGCACGGTCAATCATAGTGCTCACACCAAGACCATAACCATATCCTTTAAGATCAGGCCAGGTATAGTCTTTGAGCAGTTCAGGGGTTAACTGATTTGTTCTCATAAGTTCAACTGCACCGGATGAAATGATTCTCTCTCCATTGACACCACCCCCCCTATTAGCAAGTGCCGCAATGAATTTGATATAGTCCTGCGGATTTGAGATAATTCCGGCTCCTCCGCTGTCATATTCATCGCCAAAAACGTGACTAACACTTTTATCTATCTTTTTGATACATCCATCAGCTTTTTGATTAGACATTTGCAATTTTACTATGTCATTTTCATGTGTTTTTGGTTCATAGAAATACTGTTCACTTACACGATTATAATCATCACCAAAAATATGATAAAAGCTGTTAGTCATATCCAAAGGCTCAAAGATGTTTTCCTTAACATAATCGCTGAAATGTTTTCCTGATATAACTTCAACAACACCAGCCAACACATCATGGCATAAACTATATTGCCAATGAGTCCCCGGTTCAAATGACAAAGGCTCGGCAGCAATAGAGCGAACCACATCCAGCGTATTCATTTTTCCATTTGTGATTTTATATACATTTTTAAATCCTTTGGTATTTGTATTGTAGTTTAACCCTGCTGTCATTGTGAACAAATGACGCATTGTTATATGATTTTGAGCACTTGATATATTACCGTTTTTATCGATAACAGTCATGTTTTTGTATTCGGGAATATACTCATACAGAGGATCATCCAGCAAAAATGAACCTTTTTCATATAATTGAAGTGCTGCTGTTACAGTAGCAACTTTTGAGCATGAATAAAGAAAAAACAATTCATTACCGGTTAGCTTTACTCCATTATCAAGGTCAGAATAACCTGCTGCATATTTGAATACTTCCTTATTATCTTTGTATACAGATATGCAACATCCCGGAGTAAATTCCAACACCCATGAATCCATAAATTTTTTTAAAGGCTCAAAATCCATCTCAATACTCCTAACATTTTTACTTTTTGTAATTTGATTCGTCTTTGTTTAATTTCATTTTAGATTTAACACTTTGGCTTATATTCGCTATGGAAATATGATATATAAAGTCTGTATTTTCGTACACAAAAGTCAATGAAAAAACTCCTTGGACTATAGCCCAAGGAGTTTTTTTGGGTGCAGGGGCCGGATTTGAACCAACGACCTTCGGGTTATGAGCCCGACGAGCTACCAGACTGCTCCACCCTGCGATATTTAGCTATGGCGCAATCGAAATGCCGGAGACCGGAATCGAACCGGTACGGCTTTAAGGGCCGCAGGATTTTAAGTCCTGTGCGTCTGCCAGTTCCGCCACTCCGGCGTACCCATTGCGCCTAATTATATTATCATATATGAAGCTCTTTGTCAAGCTTTTTTTGGAAAAATGAGTCTACAAAATTACCAAAAAATCGCCTAATGAAAGTGCAAACTTACTGCAACATTGCTTTTCAGTTTATATTATATGTACACTTGCCGCAATATATACCCCAAAAATTTGGGGTATATATTTTTTAGTCTATACACTTCACACAGATTTTTTCGCTGTCTTCACAACGAAGGGCAATCACCGTGTTTTTCACAAGATATGCCTTTGGGTCGCCAAATGCCGCCACGCCTACACATTGCACAGAGCTTCCCGGAGCAAAGCCAAGGTCAAAGAGCCGTCTTTTCATCACGGGCTCATTGCACGAGCTTTCAACCACTGCCCTCTCTCCCTCTGCAAGGAGGCTCATGGGCTTTTTGTTTTCTTCCATTTTTGTCTCCTCCCTTAATCATTATATGAATTTGGCATCTGCTTTGTGAATGACATAATATCCTGCAAAAAACTCATACTACAAAAGAGGTGAATATGATGAAAAATGATAGCTTTAATAAATACATGTTCCCATTTTTCTTTGCTTTGCTGCTGCTTGCAGCATACAAGCTCTTTGACAATGCAGGCTATATATATCAGGCTTTGCTTTATGTGCTTTCGATTTTTTCACCTATCCTTGTTGCAATAGCTGTTGCACTGATTCTTTATCCTGTATGCCAAAGGGCAGAAAGGCTTTTTGCCTCATCAAAGCCTCATTTGATTTCATCACGAGCGCGCACGCTGTCTGTCGTTTCGGTTTATGCATCGCTCCTGATTTTGCTTGTGGCTATATTTTTCATCATAGTGCCTGCTCTTGGCAAAAGCATCACAAGCTTTGCACAGGCGGCACCGTCGATAATTGATACTGTCACTCAAAAAATAAACCGCATACCATTTGTGAGCATAAAAGCCGAAGGTATTTACAACGGGCTTGAAAAGCTGATTGCATCATCAGCTCTTGCCCACCCCGAAGTCTACACCTCCACAATCATAGGAGTGTCGAAATGGCTGGTAAACATAGTTTTGTCACTTATAATGTCTGTGTATATTCTCATCGACAGAGAGTCGCTCACAAGATGGGCAAAATTTGCTCTGGGACTTTTTGTTTCACCATCAAAGCAAACGAAGCTCAAAAAATATGTGCTCAAGGCATTGTTTTTCATAGGGCGTTATTTTTATTGTTCTGTGATTGACGCCGCCATTATTTCTGGCTTGTCACTGCTTATTTTGTCAGCCCTCAGAGTAAGATATGCCCCCACTCTCTCGCTTGTGCTCGGCATATTCAATCTGGTGCCGTATTTCGGCTCTGTGTGTGCCACGGCTATCTCGGTTATTGTGACCATGATAACCTCAGGAGTGTCAAAAGGCATCACGGTAGGCGTGAGTCTGCTTATTCTTCAGCAGCTCGACGGCAATGTCATTCACCCCCACATAGTGAAAGAAACTCTGTCGCTCAAGCCCTTTTGGGTGCTTGCAGGGGTGTTTGTGGGCGGCGGATTTTTTGGCATATGGGGAATTGTGCTCTCAGTGCCGTTTATTGCACTGGGGAAATATATTCTTTGTGACATTATAAAAAACAAGTCAGCCCCAAAGGGATGACTTGCTTCAATCACATAATATTAATAGCCAGCTCTGCCACATATGCCGTCATGCACGCAACTGCCGCAACGCTAAGCAGAGAAAACCTGCGATATGCCATGACAAACGCCGCTAAAAATCCGCAAAACGAAGCGGCAAGCGAGCCGCCTGCATAAAAGATGTAGGGCACGGTCATTGCACCAAGCACGCAATATGGAATGTAATACAAAAAATCGCGCATAAATTTGGAGCGAATCTGCGAGCGGAAAAAAGCAAAAGGTATCATTCTCACAAGATAGGTGGTAAGAGCCATCGCTGCAAGCAGGCACACAAAATTCTTATTCATGGCTTTCCC
>JAFYUA010000110.1 GCA_017549745.1 Clostridia bacterium
CCTATAGCTCAGCAGGATAGAGCGAACGCCTCCTAAGCGTTAGGCCAGTGGTTCGAATCCACTTAGGCGCGTCATATACCGGGGTGTAGCGCAGCTGGTAGCGCACTAGACTGGGGGTCTAGGGGCCGCAGGTTCAAGTCCTGTCACTCCGATAAAAAAGACAATCTATCAATTGATGGATTGTCTTTTTTTATTTGTTATTCACAAATCTGAGCATATACCAAAAATATTTGCCGGGATTAGACAGATAATCTTTTATTGATACACAGCAAACACACTTTTTGTTTTTGTATAAAGAAACCATGCCATTTTCCATGGCAAAAGTGGAGGTACGATAGTGACATGCCACATTATTTCTGCCTGATTCAGCAAGAGCGCGAATCTGACAAAATAATTTGTGCATGATTGGCTCTTTGAAGTTGAGTTCACACACATCACGCGCATTTTTCAGCAACTGCAGGCTGGTGAGCGAAAAAGGCACTCCCCCACCTGACATGACTATGTCATTTTTGAGCCGTTTCCAGCCTTCAACTCTGAAGAGATAATATAATTCATCAGATTTCTTGGGTATTTCTTTGAGCTCTGAGCGCTTTATCTTTTCGCATGATATCACCTTTGCCCAAAATCTTATGCCTGCATCTTTACCATAGAAATTTTTGGATTGATATATAGCGATATGAGAAATTTCACCCACTTGAGCTTCAAGCTTGCTTACGGGTATGTGATAGAAATTGCCTTCAAGGCAAATGCTGAGTTGTTCTCTGTTGCGAAGAGGGCCAAGCAGCACGCTTCGCTCACTGAAATCGTCATAAGCAGAGTCATGCCTTAAATCTTTAGACACAACTCTACTTTCGAGTGCTGTAATGCACTTGTCATATGATGATGTGATTCGCTGCATATAAAATTTGTTGCTCATCACACTTTGGCGCACATTATTTCTAACCGATTTGAAAACAGGGCTTGCGAGCATCAATCGCACCTTGCAAAAATCGCTGTATAATCTCCTTTGATGTTGTGAAGAGCGCGGTTGAGTTTTCAAAACCAGTATTTTATTATGTATGTTTGTAAAATAGCTTTTTACCAGAGCAATTTCTGATGAATCTGACAAAAAATAGCCACTTTTCAAATAATAATCAACCTCTTTGATTAAGATGTCCAAAGCATGTGAAAAATCCAACTCGTCATTACCAGAATGTTGCATATCCTTCATTTTCGTATCTCCTTAGCATATGTGCAATTTTATCACTGCTGAGAGGATATCGGCAAGTGTGTGAAACCATCATTTGTGTCATTTTGGCAGATGAATCGGCAAATTCATCGCTATCATTCTTACCACGCCTGAGGCAATAGCAGAAAAGCTCACACAAAGAATTCTTCACCAGAGTGGTTGGACCATGGAGCTTGGGAAGAAGCTTTTGAGTAATCATCAAATCCATTATGACATCATCGGCAAAAGCATCATATTTTCGGCTATACAAAAGGAAAAACAAAATAGCATCTCTTGTGCGAAAAGATATGGGCGAAACCGATTGCAAAATAGTCCTGTTGAGCCTTTGCAAAGAAAAGCTGGTTTCCCGCATAATGTCAAGGTCTGTTCTGCAATCTATGGCAGTGATATATTCAGCTTTCAGAAAATCATTGTCAACATCTATAGGATTTGCACACCGACGCATGCTCTCCATATCATTTGAAGAAATTGCAAGGTCAGGGGCTGAAAGCTCTATGACAAAAGCACGGTCAAGCACTCTGTCACAAATTGGATATGATGTTTCATCAGTATTGGCAACAGCAAAAATATAGAGATTGTCGGGAATCCATATGTCACCATATGTAGTATAGGCTGCTTCGTCATTGCCATAGCTTTGTCGCGACAAAACAAAATCCGAAACGATATTACCGGCATCATCAAACCATCTGTCAGACATAGCTGCCAGAATTGTCGAAAGATATTGCTCAGGTCTGGCAATATTGAAATCATTGAGGCAAAGAAAATACGGCTTGGTCTTGTTGGAAATTGCATCTTTCAAAAACGATGTTATGCTCCCTGGAAGAAAGCTACCATCTGAACTTATGTGACCCAAAAGAGGTTCAGAGCTTTGCCAGTGTGCACCCACATTGACGGATAAAAATCTGCCATTGGCGCGGTTGGCACCCAGACTTTGAGCAAACAGGCGTGCCATGCTCGATTTTCCTGTGCCGCATTGACCCGAAAAGATGACAAATTGTTGAGATTTCAGTGATATTATTAAATTGTAAAACAAATCTCTCGGATACTTATACCCACTACTCATAAAATAATCGCACATGGCGGTTACTGCATCATTTATATTCACAACTCTCACTCCCTGCCGTCATATATAAAAATACAGAGGGTATTCACGCCCCCTGCATTTCAGATATTATTTATCTTTAAGATAATCGTTGAGCTTTTCAACGAGTTCGTCAGCATCTACGCCATGTACTGCACAAGCCTCTTCGATAGTTTCGCCGCTTGCAGATGGGCAGCCAAGACAATGCATACCGATTTCGAAAAAGAAAGGTGCGGTGCCTTCGTCAAGTCTGAGAACATCAATGATGATGGTATCCTTTGTTACTGAAGCCATAATATAATCTCCTTTCGATTGTTTGTTATAATTACATTATATACTCACTCAGGGAAAAATGCAAGAAAAAGGTTGTATAATTTAGTAATGCTCCATGCATATATTTTTGCCGTATTCGCACAAATCATTCACTCATCATAAACTGTTTTAATTCGTCTATTTTTGAAACAACATCACTATAACCCTCGTCATACATCATCTGAAGCTTTGTCGGATTTTTTTCTGTGCGACTCCATCCTACAGTAGTTTTCGGACAAAAAACAAAAGCAGAGCCTTCTTTTTGTTTATCTCGCAAAAAGCTGCGGCTATCGTTATATATGTTGCTCCTGTTTTTCAGTGTTTGGGCAAAGTTTCTTTTTTTGAGATACAAAAATGAAGAAATAGCGACATCTGCTTCAGCCTGTTTTTGGTAAGTTTCTTCTCTTGAAAGGATAGTGATTATTTTGTCACATCCTTCTTGGAAAGCAAATTTAACAGGCAACGGGTCTGCGCATCCACCATCGAAATATTCTTTGTCATCAATTTTGACAGGAGCAAACATAAGCGGCAACGCACAGCTTGCCTGAACAATGCGCCATGTTTTGTCTATACCGTTCAATGGTAAGTATTCGGGCTTACCGGTGTCGAGATTGGTGACAACGGCATAAACTTTGCCCCTATATTGTTTAAATGAATCATAATCAAAAGGTACGAGCTTATTGGGAATCTGATTGAATATGAAATCTCTGTTGTAATAACTGCGATTATCTTTTTTGAACATATATCTCAATCCCATATAACGCTTATCGGGAATATATTTCAGACCAAG
Source organism: Clostridia bacterium (assembly GCA_017549745.1). Lineage (GTDB taxonomy): Bacteria > Bacillota > Clostridia > UMGS1810 > UMGS1810 > RGIG1828. The sequence goes on from JAFYUA010000110.1 coordinate 3,412, forward strand.
CTCAAGACTTCGCCGTTTCTGCCCTGATATGTACGATGCGGCATTGGCAATCCCCGCAGAAACTCCAACCATGAAATCAACCTTGATGCCATAATCAATAAATGCATCAAGCACACCAACGCAATAGTATGTGCGATTGGCACCGCCTTCTACAACAAGACCAAGCATGGCTTCAACTCCTTACTACTATAAGTGAAAAATATTATAACACTTTCTTGAAAAAAAGTCAAAAACATAAATTTTAATAAAACAGATTGACAAACACGAAATTTGTGATATAATGACCTTGGCACAGCATGTGCTAAACGGTTAAGCAGTTGCTTTAGGAGATTTAAAATGAACAAAAGCGAAACCCAACTTATTCAGGATTCAATCAGTGAAGAAATCATTGTAATAGCCACAAGGCTTGTAAAAAGCGAGGGGGCACACAATGTTACCGTGAGAAAAATACTCAAGGAGCTTGGTGCCACAAACCGCGTGTTTTACAACAGATATCACAACATAGCCGAAGTGCTCGAGATTGTGTACAAAAATTCTGTCTACAGAATGCACAATGCATTGAAAAAAGAATATGAGCCTGGGCAGGATTTTTTTGAATATGTGACGCACATTGCCACTCTTGCTCTTACAAACACATATGAAATCAACCTGTATTTCAGCAGCTATATGTTTGAACATGCAAACATTACTACATTCAATTGTGAATGGTGGACCTCAAGAATCAAAGAACTCATTGAAATAGGAAAGAAAAACAATCTCATCAGAGCTGATGTAGACTCTGACGCGCTGAGCTACAGTGTGTGGTGCTTTTGCAGGGGATATAATGCAGACTCGGTAATCAGGGAAGTGTCGCTCAAAGAGGCAATAAAGAGCTTCCGCTATGGATTTTCAATTTTGCTGGATGGAATAAAAAATCAAGGCTGATAACAAAAGATGTGAGACCAAAAGCTTAACTTTTTGGTCCCACATCTTTTTTGGCTTTTTCTAATATATAATAAGCTATAATTGCAACCAGCAAGCCACAAAGGATTCCACCAAGCACATCTGTAGGATAGTGCACATACAGATACAAGCGCGAAAATGCGATGATAGCTGCCACGCCCAATAGCACACTCCCCCACTTTTTGTTGAATAAAAACACAGACACTGCAGCAGCAAATGAAGCAGCTGTGTGCCCCGATGGAAACGAAAAATCCCTGGGTGCGTTTATCAAAAGCTCTATGTCACTCTTTAGTACAAAAGGGCGAGCTCTTGCCACCAATGGCTTGATGGTTATATTGACAAGCAGCAAATCCAGAACAAGAGCGAGCGCAACACAGGCTCCGATTTTTCGTGTTTTTTTGACAGAGAGCAAAATAAGTGTAAGCACAATCCACAAAAATCCGTTTTCACCCAAAAGAGTGAAAAACACCATAATCTTATCGAGATATTCATTTTTTAAAGCAGAAATAGAATCCAGCAAAGAAAAATCAAAATTTAATATAACATTATTCATTTTTACATTCCTTTAATTTTTCAATCAACAAATCATAATTTTCGTCAGAATACTCAACTTCGGCAGAGTACATTCTTGCTACATCAATGAGAGTTTCGAGGTCAAAATCGTGACTGCACATTGTTAAAGCCTGAATGATTTTGAGGCTGAAGAATGCATAACATATAACCGCGCAGAACTTTGCATCATCATCTTCACAGCAAAGATGCCTGTATATAAAATAATGGCAAAGATTGTTCAGAGCATTTTTCCATTCAAATTCATCATTGAAATCCTTGCGTGAATTTTTCAAGTTTCTAAGAAGCTTGGGCCACTCACTGTCCAGATGTTCAAAGGTCAACAGGATATCTACACATTCGTCTAATGAAAGAGGCGGATATGTGACAGAAAATTGCTTTTCGAGAATATGTAATTTTTCATCAAGAGAAGTATCGATATCTTGTATTACATCAAATATTTTTTGCCTGCGTTCAAAAAAGTCAAGCTCAACCTCATTGTAAAATTCATCACCGCCATCATCTTCCAAAATGATATTACCGCTATGGCGTATAATTATTCTTGCAGCCTCTTCACAACAAAGCCCTATGCCCAATTCTATGCGGTCAGAATAATAATTGCGGTAGCGCGGATGGTCATTGCATATGTCACACAATAAATCATCGCCCGCTTCCTTTATAAGCTCACACAAGCCGTCTTCGCACAAGAAAGGGCACCTGTCACCCTCGCCCAAAATGAAATGAGCGTCACCACCATTTATATCAATGTACGATTTCAGTTTGCGACCCAACTCGCCATGAAGTGCATTATATTTTGCCAAGGTGAACTCGTCGATATCAATCTCCCAACCAATGCAGCAATTGTGCACACATTTGCCTGCAATACAGCAAAATTCATTATAATACTGCGGTGAAACTGTCTTCATATAATCCCCCGTGAAAGTTACTCTTTGGAAAGCTGTGATATCGTCTGATTGATTTTTTGCATTTTTAAATCTGTAAGAGCAATGATTTCGGCACATTCTGCAAGTTCTTTTTCGAGAACTTGTGCTCCGTCTATATCCTTTTTGTAGCGCATCTTATGCTCCAGACTTGCCCAAAAATCCATTGCAATGGTGCGCAGCTGAACTTCTACACGCATATTCTTTTTGCGATTTGAAAAGAACACGGGCACTTCAACTATGATGTGATAGCTACGATAGCCGTTGGGCTTGGGGTTTTTGATATAATCCTTTACTTCAATCAAAGTCACATCGTCCTGACTTGTGAACATATCGGCAATCATGTATATATCGTCTATAAAAGAGCAGATAACGCGCACTCCCGCAACATCGTTGAGATTTTCAAGTATGGATTCCATTGTCATGGGAAGATTTCTGCGTTCCAGTTTGTCCATGATGCTATTGGGATTTTTCACGCGCGATTTAATCATTTCGATAGGATTTCTTTTATACGCCACCGAAAAGTCATCATTTAAAACCTCAAATTTTGTGCGTACTTCTTTAATGGCAGAGCTATACATCATCATAAACTCCGAAAAGCCTGCAAATCGATTCTTTAGTGTTTCTCTGTCGATATTGGCAGGGAACAGCGGCGTTTCAGAAGAAATAAATGTTTTGTGAAGGTCTCTTTCTAAATTCATGGTCAATCCCTCCTCTGAAACAATTATAACATATCGGGCAATTTTTGTGAATAGAAACTAATAAAAATTCACAAAAAGTTTAATTATGAAATTTTTGGATATTATAATTACAGAAAACAAACAGGAGGTTTATACATGGAATTTAAAGACTCAAGAACTTTTGCCAATCTAATGGCAGCTTTCGCCGGTGAATCACAAGCGCGAAACAAGTACACTTTTTATGCAAAAAAGGCCAGAGAAGATGGATATTGCCAGATTGCCGAATTCTTTGAAGAGACGGCAGCAAACGAAACTGCTCATGCCGAGCTTTGGTTTGGTTTTATTCAAAACGGACTTAAGCCCACCGAGGACAATCTCAAAGATGCAGCAGGTGGCGAGCACTACGAATGGACTGAGATGTATGCAGGCTTTGCCGAGACGGCAAAAAGCGAAGGATATAACGAAATTGCTGCACTTTTTGAATTGGTTGGCAAGATTGAAAAAGAACACGAAGAAAGATTTACCAAGCTTGCACAAAACATTGCTGACGGAAGTGTTTTTTCGCAAAATGAAGAATGTGTGTGGATATGCATGAATTGCGGTCATATTGTAAAAGGCAAAACACCGCCGCAGATTTGCCCTGTTTGCAAGCATCCGCAAAGCCATTTCAAACAAAAAGAACAAAATTATTAAAAAAGCAAAAAAAGCAATCGCTCATATGATGCGATTGCTTTTTTGCTTTAACTGTATTAAAGGTTGTTTTTGTTCTGGTTATTGTTATTGTCCTTGTTGTTTTTCTGATTTTGATTGTTGTTTTGGTTGTTTTGCTTGTTGTTTTGGTTGTTTTCATTTTTATTAATCATGCTTAACACCTCCAAGTATATTATGACTCAAAAATTAAAAAAGATGTATCAATATAAAATAATAAAAACATTATATAGAAGGAATACTTGAAAATTTTTGTTTGTTATGTTATAATCTTGATATTATGAATACAAAAGGAGAATTTGTATGATTGGATATTACAATGTATCCGTGATATTGACATATTTAAGCCTTTGCACAGCGGTTGTCGGCATGACACTTGCTCTGACGGGTGATGTGAAGCTGGCGCTTGTGTCTCTTATGATTTGTGGCCTGTGCGACATGTTTGACGGGACTATTGCCAGGAAATGTAAACGAACTGATGACGAAAAATCATTTGGAATACAGATAGATTCACTTTGTGATCTGGTTTGTTTTGGTGTGTTTCCTGCAATGCTTGGATATGGAATCAAAAACATTGAAGTCAATTCATTTGATATAGTGGCGTCTGCCCTCTTTGTGCTTGCAGCAATAATCAGGCTTGGATATTTCAACGTTCAGGAAATCAACAGGACTTCTGCAGGCGCAGACAAACGCGAATACTATGAAGGGTTGCCGGTGACATCGGTGTCGCTGCTGTTGCCTGTTATATTTTTGATGGATGTATATATTGAACCATTGGTAACCATAAAAGTGTACAGTGTGGCACTGCTACTCATCGCTTTTGCTTTTGTTTCAAAGGTACGAATAAAGAAACCATATATGCATGGTCTCATATTGGTATCATTTGTGGGATTGGTAGTTTTCCTGCTTATTTTAAAGGAAGGAGACAATATTACAAATGCCTCATCGACTATATCATTCATTCTGCGGTCGATGTCTGCTTAAGATTTTAACTGCGCCTGCTATATCAAAAATGGCAGGCGCTTTTATGAACAGCGGACTCTCTAAGCCGTATATTAAAAAATTTATAAAAGACAACAAAATTAACATGTCGGATTACAAAACGGAAAACTGGTCATGCTTTAATGATTTTTTTACCAGAAAGCTAAAACCAGGAAAAAGAACGCCCGACATGCACCCCGATGCTCTGATATCGCCTTGCGATGGGTACCTTAGTGCTTACAAGATCGGTCCCGACTCAAAATTTACAATCAAAAACTCGGTGTACACAATAGATGAGCTTTTACAAAACAAGGATTTGTCCATCGATTATCAAGACGGACTGTGTCTTATATTCCGCCTTACGCCAAAAGATTATCACAGATATATATACATTGACAACGGTGCAAAAGGAAAAAACATTTTCATTCAAGGCAAGCTTCACACTGTAAGGCCCGTTGCATTTGACAAAGTGAAAGTGTTTAAAACAAATTCCAGAGAGTACACACTTCTTAGAACCAACAATTTTGATGATGTTGTTTTTATGGAAGTGGGTGCAATGCTGGTGGGCAAAATATGCAATTATCACCACTCTCACAATTTCAGGCGTGGTGAAGAAAAAGGCAAATTTGAATTTGGCGGAAGTACCATCATTATGCTGCTGAAAAAAGATACTGTGTGTTTAAACGAAGAAATATATCAGGCGAGTATAAACGGAAATGAAACCAGAGTATTACTTGGCGAAAAAATAGGTTATAGAAGCAAATAAAAAAGCGCATTATGAAGTGAACCCCAAAGTTTAGACAAAATTAAATATTAACTTGCTTGTGTATGAGTTCGGTATTGCACCGGACTCATTCCTTTTAGTTTTAAAGATATTCTTTCATTGTTGTAATAATCAATGTATCTTTTCAATTCATCAATGAAAGCATTAACGCTTTCAAATTTTTCGCCATAAAACATTTCAACTTTCAACCTTCCAAAGAAGTTTTCCATAGCACCATTATCCATACAATTACCTTTTCGTGACATACTTTGTATGATATTATGTTCTTGTAGCAATCGTTGATATTCTGCATGTTGGTATTGCCAACCTTGGTCAGAATGAAACAAAGGTCTTGCATTAGCAGGAAGCTTTTTGAATAGTCCATCAAGCATTTCTCTGATTTGCCATAGATTTGGACTTGATGAAATGGAATATGACACAATTTCTCGATTGTATAAATCCATTACTGGTGATAAATATACTTTATCTTCACATACCTTAAATTCAGTTACATCAGTTGTGAGTTTTTCAAATGGTTTTGTCGCTGTAAAATCTCTTTTTAGCAGATTATCTGCAACTTTGCCAACTTCGCCTTTGTATGAATGGTATTTACCATTTTTTCGTTGTTTTCCCTTAATATTAAGCTCGTTCATCAACTTTAATACAGTTTTATGGTTGATTGTATACCCTTTTTGTTTTAGTACAGATAAAATTCTTCTGTATCCATATCTTCCTTTGTTTTGATTGAAAATGTCAACAATATCTGCCTTAACCTCTTTGTATTTGTCTACATCTTTCAATTTTAGATAATAGTAAAATGTACTCCTTGCAATACCTGACAATTTTAACAAATCTTTAAGCGGATACAACTGCCTTAATTCAGCGACAATCAACGCTTTTTGTTGTTCTTTCGCTCTTCCGCAAGAACTAAGGCACTCAGTTTTTTTAAGTAGTCTATTTCCATTCTAAGACGCTGATTTTCTGCAATTAAATCTTCTTCAACTTTCTTATCAAGTTTGGGTGGGCGACCTTTTCTTGTTCCGCTTGCTTTACAAGCTCTGCCTCGTCTTTCTTTCATTAGACCTGCGGCTCCTTCTTCTAAAAATATGCGTTCCCACTTTTTTAGAAATTCGTAATTCTTGCTTTGTAAATGAGGGAAATACTTTCTCATTGTTTCTCTGTAACCCAAAAAGTGTTCTCGCATATCCATTATAACAGATATTTTGAATTCTGGCGAGTAGCTTTTGTTTTTTCCTCCTGCTTTTCTCATAAAAATATGCACCTCCAAAAGTGTCTAACTTTTGGGGTGCATATCAATTGTACGCTTTTTGTTTGGACTTTTTTATTTTGTGCCGAAGATTCGGTCACCTGCATCGCCCAAGCCGGGCACGATGTAGCCATGCTCATTGAGACATTCGTCTACATTGGCGCAGTATATGTCCACATCGCTGTGAGCTTCGCTGAGAGCCTCAATGCCCTCGGGGGCAGCAATCAGGCAAAGGAACTTGATGTTTTTGCCGCCATATGCTTTAATCTGCCCTATGGCGTCGATTGCCGAGCCGCCTGTGGCAAGCATGGGGTCAACCACCACGATGAGCCTGTCTTCAATGTCGGGCGGAAGCTTGCAGTAGTATTCGTGAGGCTGGAGAGTCTCCTCGTCACGATACATACCAATGTGCCCCACCTTGGCAGATGGCACAAGATTGAGAAGTCCGTTTACCATGCCCAGCCCTGCCCTTAAAATAGGCACAACGGCGAGCTTCTTGCCTTTGATGACTTTTTGTTTTGTTTTGCAGATGGGGGTTTCTATTTCCACCTCTTCAAGCGGAAGGTCACGAAGTGCCTCATAGCACATGAGCATGGTGATTTCTTCCACAGATTCTCTGAATTCCTTGTTGGAGGTGGCAACATCTCTTAGGATTGATGTTTTGTGCTGAATTAACGGATGATCAAATATTGTTACTCTGCCCATATCAGATATGCTCCTTTATTTTTCTTCTTCTGCCTTGGACACAACGAGGTTGATGATGATGCCAAGAATGAGTGCACACGCAACAGATGTGAGTGTGATTTTGCCAAAGGTGAGTGTGAGTCCGCCAATGCCCGCGATGAGGATTGATGAAACTACGAAGAGATTTTTGTTCTGATTGAGGTCAACAGACTGAATCATCTTGAGACCCGACACTGCAATGAAGCCATAGAGTGCCATGCACACACCGCCCATGATGCATGATGGAATGGAATTAACAAATGCGATGAAAGGCGAAATGAACGCAATGACGATTGCCATGATAGCTGCAGTGATGATGGTGTAAACCGATGCATTTTTGGTGATGGCAACGCAGCCTACCGACTCGCCATAGGTGGTGTTGGGGCATCCGCCAAAGAGGGCGCCGCACAGTGAGCCCACGCCGTCACCGAGAAGTGTTCTGTGAAGACCGGGCTCTTCAAGAAGGTCTTTTTCGATGATGGAAGAAATGTTTTTGTGGTCTGCAAGATGCTCTGCAAACACAACAAATGCAACGGGGATATATGCTACTGCTATTGTGCTGATGTAGGTGGCATTCAATTCACCAACACCCTTGTAGGCAGTGAGGAATGTGAAGTCGGGCACCGAGAGGAAGGTGTCAATTGTTACCTTGCCATCGGTAAGAAGAGCTGCAAAGGGCGCAACATTGAGCACCTTGAGAGCGTCTATGTCACAATATGTGCCAATGATGGTGAAAATGCCGGCAAGAGCATAGCCACCGAGAATACCAAAGATGAACGGAATGAGCTTACCGTATTTTTTGCCGTAGGTGGAGCTTACGATGGTGATGATGAGAGTAACCAGACCGCAAAGCACAGTGATGAGGGGAGATGCAAGGATTGCACCGTCGGCAGCTGTGACATTGCCTTTGAGAAGGTCACCCACTGCATTGCCTGCAAGCGAAAGACCGATGATGGCAACTGTGGGGCCGATAACTGTGGCTGGCATCACTTTGTTTATCCATTTGACGCCTGCAAATTTAACAATTATAGCTATAACAACATATACTAAAGCTGCAAAAGCTGCGCCAATGATAAGACCGAGATAGCCAAGACTCATTGACACGCCGCCTGCAAATGCTGCAAACATTGAATTGATAAAAGCAAATGATGAGCCTAAGAATACAGGGCTCTTTTTCTTGGTAAAGAGAATATACACAAGTGTGCCTATGCCTGCACCGAAAAGCGCTGCTGCAGGGCTCATGCCATTGCCTATGATAACAGGCACAACCAGTGTGGCGGTCATTATTGCCAAAAGCTGCTGAATTGCAAAGATGATAAGCTGACCAAGCTTGGGTTTGTCATTGACATTGTAGATTAGTTTCATTACATAATCCTCCTTGGTATTTACTAATGATAATCATACCAAAATCGGGATTTTTTTTCAATAGACAAAGAGATTTTACAAAAAATTCGGCATATTGTATAAATTTTCGCATCAAAATTTGGCACAAAAAACTTTATACTATCATAGCAAAATATGCCGCATAGCCTATCAGCATTATGATGCCTGCTGCTCTGCCGAGCTGCTTTTTGCGCACGCAAAGTGCAAAGAGCAGCACCGTTGCCGCAATGCTCACAAGAGCATCAAACACAAACGCTGCAGGGAACGGCACGGGAATGATGAGCCCCGAAAGACCCACTATGAAGAGAATGTTGAAGATGTTGCTGCCCACAATGTTGCCTATGGCAATGTCGGCATTGCCTTTGCGCGCTGCCATCACCGAGGTGAAAAGCTCAGGAAGCGAAGTGCCGAGAGCCACAACCGTGAGGCCGATGAATCTCTCACTAACTCCTGCCACCCTTGCCAGGAAGCTGGCGCTATTGACAGTGAACTGACTGCCTGCAATAATCATTGCAAGACCTGCCACAGCAAAGAGCAAAGACTTTGGAACAGACATGAGCTTTATATCGTCGCCTGTTTCGTTGCTTTTTTTGGCGCTGATTATCATATATGCCAAAAAGCCTATGAAGAAAACAAAAATTATTGCCGCATCGATGGTGCTTATCACACCGTCATATCCGAGCAAAAGAAGAATAACCGATGCGCCGAGCACGATGGGAATATCTATCCACACAGTGGACTTAGCAACTCTGAGCACTGTTATAACCGACGAAATTCCCAAAATGATGAGAATGTTCAAAATGTTGCTTCCGAGGATGTTGCCGATGGTGATGTCGGCATTGCCGCCAAAAGCAGCCGAAATGCTCACTGCCGCCTCGGGCGCGCTTGTGCCCATGGCAACCACAGTAAGACCGATGATGAGCTGGGGTATGCCGAACTTGGCGGCGATTGATGCAGAGCCGTCTACAAAGAAGTCTGCCCCTTTTACAAGCAACACAAACCCCAATGCCAACAGAACTACCTGAAACAAAATTTCCATAATACAAAACCTCCGTTTTTTGATTTGGCGGCAATAAAAAAGAGACCATTACCGCAAAAATATTGCAGTAAAGTCTCGCCACTTTGTCACAAGCCGGATTCCCAAACGGAAATCGTACTGACGACCTGCAAACGCCTAACCGTCGGATACTGCGTCGGCTACTCCCTTTTCTGATGTTATTATTATATACGCTCAGGGCAATTATGTCAACAAAATTTTTCTTTTTTTGAAAAATTTTAGCGCAACTTATGAATACATAAACGGAATCATGTGTATAATTAAACAACAGAGTTGGTACTCAACCTATTATAAATTATTGTTTAGCTGCATACTGCCTACCAAAGCTTTTGGATATTCTCTTCGAAAACTGGCTTCGGCTTCGCCTGCAGAGGTTTTCTCCGAGAACATCCAAAAGCTTTTGCGCCAGTTCCGCATATTGCAAGGTTTGGGTGTGCTTTTGCAGCGACTCTGCAGAAATAGCAAGTATTGCTATTTCGAAGCCCAAGCAGAAAAAGCATACCCAA
>JAFYUA010000111.1 GCA_017549745.1 Clostridia bacterium
ACCATCAATTGGGAAAGCGTGCTTGTGGGCATGATTGCTCTTGCTATTCTCATTGTGTGGCCCAAAATCAGCAAAAAAATCCCGGGTTCTCTCATTGCCGTTGTGGCAGGTGTTGTCATCGTGAAATTCACAGGCCTCAATGTCAACACAATCGGTGACCTTTATTCCATAAGCGCTTCGGTGCCTGCTCCATCGCTTCCTGATTTCAGCTTTGGTGCAATAAGGGCACTCATTTCCCCTGCGTTCACCATTGCCATTTTGGCAGGTATTGAATCGCTGCTTTCGTGCGTTGTGTCTGACGGCATGATAAATGACCGCCACAATTCCAACACCGAGCTTATCGCACAAGGTCTTGGCAACATATGCTCAGGCATCTTTGGTGGCATTCCTGCCACAGGAGCAATTGCCCGCACTGCTGCCAATGTCAAAAACGGTGGCCGTTCACCCATCTCGGGCATGGTGCATGCAATAGTGCTTCTTCTTATTCTGGTTGTGCTCATGCCATATGCCGAGTGGATTCCCATGCCTGTGATTGCAGCAATTCTTTTTGTGGTTGCCTACAACATGTGCGAGTGGCGTCATTTTGTTGACATCTGCAAAACTGCCCCCAAGAGCGACATCGCCGTTTTGGTGCTCACCTTTGTGCTCACAGTGGTGTTTGACCTTGTGGTAGCCATAGAGATTGGCATGCTTCTTGCAGCTATCCTCTTTATCAAGCGCATGGCAGATGTCACACGCATCCGCCCCTGGGTCACAAGTGAAGAAATGGTGTCTGACGATAACGGCAGACTCAAAAAAATTCCTGCCTCAACTCAGGTGTATGAAATCGACGGCCCCATGTTTTTTGCCACATCCGATAAATTTGCATCAATCCCAGTAAAAGACGGCACCAAGGTAATTGTGCTTCGTATGAGAAATGTGAGCGCGCTTGATGTTTCGGCTCTTCGCACCATTGGCGAGGTGTGGGAGAAGTTTTCATCAAAGGGCATCACGGTTATCTTCTCCCATGTAAACAAGCAGCCCATGAAGGTCATGAAAAAATCGGGCTTCTATGAGCAGGTCGGCGAAGAGAATTTTGCCAAAAATATAGATGCAGCACTTGGCAAAGCAGAAAGCTTGACGAAATAAAAAAATAAAACCTCGGCACGCCGAGGTTTTATTTTTTTATATTTCGTTTCTGTAGTTTGCAGTCTTAAAAAGCTCTCTCCACACATCGGTGTGAGCTTCGCAATCAAGGTGGTGGGCAAATGCACTTGCATAAATGCTGTCGAAGTCAAGTCCTGCTGCGCTTTGGGCGCTTTTTAAGTATGTATCTGCCATGCTTTGGCAAAATTCTCTCCAGCCATTTATCCATTCGCCGTTTGCAAGCTCTGCATTTCTCTTTTCAAAGCCTGCGATGATTTTTTCTTTTTCTTCGCCTTTGGCTATTGCCATGCCGTCGCCCTCTACACAAAGAGGTGTGAATTCGACCTCGTTTGCTTTGGTGTCATATTTGAGAGCGAGGCAGTTGTCCCAGATGTCAGGTGATGTTATGAATGCAGGCTTCACAAAATGGAAATTGCCCTGACCGTAGAGAATGTGACCGTCTTCAAACTTTTCATAGCAGCCTATGCAGTGGCTATGCTGGCACACAACCACATCGGCACCGTTTTTCACCATGGCTCTGCATGCTTTTTTGAGTCGGGGTGAGGGATAGCCGCAAAGCTCTTTGCCGCCGTGGTATATCACGATGACTCTGTCGGCGTTTTGCTTTGCCTCTCTTATATCATCCATGGTTTCAAATTCATCCCATGGGCGAGAGCCCATTCTGCCATCGATGGCATAAGAATATTCGTGTTCGCACACTGCTATGATAGCAAGCTTTTCACCGTCTTTTTCAAAGTACCAGTTTTTTCGGGAGTCTACATAGTTGCTTCCAAAGCCTGTGTAGGCAATGCCGCAGCGGTCAAGCTCTTTCATTGTGTCCTCGGCACCTTTTATGCCAAAGTCAAAAATGTGATTGTTGCTAAGTCCGCACACATTCACTCCAACTGATTTGAGCACATCGGCAACCTCTTTGCAAGCCTTTAGCGGCGGACCGAATTTTTCAATTGATTTTTCTGCATCGGTGAGAGCGCATTCGAGGTTGACAAAGTTGATGTCATTGCCCTCAAAAAGTGACACCATGTCATGAAAAAGTGCATCAATATCCTTTTTTGCAAAAATTTCATTAGTGCAGGCAGTGGGGGATAAATCTCCAAGTATCAAAGCTTTCATAATTTCTTCTCCTTAGCACAAATTTAATATTGACTAAATACGATAATATGTTATACTGATTATATCACCACGATAAGTATATGACAATGAATTGTTTTTGTGTGTTGTGCATATTTTAGCACAATATTAAGATGTGAGGTGAGCTCTGTGTATTATATTGCCGACAAAATCACTCATTATTGCAATATTTCTCTTCCTTATTGTGCCGAAATTGACGATACCATAGCTTTTTATGATTTCACCTTTATGCTCGATGGGCACATGACCTACATTGCCAATGGCAGAGAGTATGTCATTGGCAAAAACGATGCCATTTTTTTCAGCCCCGGCACTGTGAGGCAGCGCAAGCGGGGCAACACTCCCGTGAGCTATGTAAGCTTCAATTTTACATCTTGTGCCGATGAACTCCAAGCACTGCCTGAGTATATTCCCTCATGCATAACATCATCAATGCGCAAAATCATATCGGCTTTTCCGCAAAATCATCTCACACCAAATTTTCACTCTGAGCAAAAGTGCGCCAATATTCTCAACTATATTCTTTTTGACCTTATCGACTCTTCAAGCTTTGTGTCGGGCAATGAGCACATCCGCAAAATTGTCACATTCATTGATGAGCACATAAGAGACAACATAAGTCTTGGCATGGTCAGCGCGCATGTGAATCTTTCGAGAGAATACACATCTGCCATTTTCCAAAAAGAGATGCACATCACTCTCACTGACTACATCAACACCAAAAAGCTCAATGTGGCAAAAGAGCTCATTTTAGGCAGGGAAATGTCACTGTGTGATGTTTCAGCCTATGTGAGCTTTGAAAACTATAATTATTTTTCGCGGATTTTCAAGAGGTATTTTGGCGTATCACCTCAAAATATGAAAAAATTTCGCTAAAGAGCTATTGACAAAATATTTTTGCTGTGATATAATTCTTTCAACAAATTTAATAATTTATCACACTAAAAGCAATGACCGGAAACAAGTAGGCTTGATGATGCTGCTAAGAGAGAAGTCGGGTGGTGCAAGACTGATGGCTAATCACGCTGAATACATTCCGAGAGCTCCGCACCGAAATGCAAAGAGTAGGCTGCGGCGGGGATGCCCGTTACAGCATTTGAGTATAACCGCTTTTTTGTTTTGGCGGCGTACTTGCAAAGGCCTGAGCCGTGAGGCTTTGGTAAATTGAGGTGGTACCGCGAGATTTATATCCCGTCCTCAAGTCTGAGGGCGGTTTTTTTATGCCGAAAACCACCCTCCAAAAACAAAACAAGAAAGGATTGATTTTTTATGGCATGGACAATTAGTTTGCTTGTAGTATTTTTTGCAGTTACGATTGGCATTGGTCTGTACTGCGCCCGCAATTCCACCGATGTAAATGGTTTTGTGCTTGGGGGGCGCTCTGTAGGCCCGTGGCTTACGGCGTTTGCCTATGGCACATCATATTTTTCGGCGGTTATTTTTGTGGGCTATGCAGGTCAGTTTGGCTGGAGGTTTGGTATTGCTTCCACATGGATTGGCATTGGCAATGCTGTCATCGGCTCGCTTCTTGCCTGGGTAATCCTTGGCAGACGCACCCGCCTCATGAGCCAGCATCTTGGCTCTGCCACCATGCCCGAATTTTTCGGCAAGCGTTTTTCAAGCCCTGCTCTCAAAATTGCGGCTTCTGTGATTGTGTTTATCTTCCTTATTCCATACACGGCTTCTTTATATAATGGTCTTTCAAGGCTTTTTGACATGGCTTTCCCTGGTGTTGACTATGCATGGTGCGTTATTATCATGGCAGTGCTCACCTGCATCTATGTGACAGCGGGTGGCTACATGGCAACTGCCATCAACGATTTCATTCAGGGCATCATCATGCTCATAGGCATTGTGGCAATAATTGCGGCAGTTCTCATGCAAAACGGTGGATTCATTGAGTCACTCAAAGGTCTTGCCGAGGTTGATGGTGAGGTTCCTGGTGTGTACAATTCATTCTTTGGTCCTGAACCGCTCAATCTTTTGTTTGTTGTAATTCTCACTTCGCTCGGCACATGGGGGCTTCCTCAGATGGTTCAAAAATTCTATGCCATCAAGAGCGAAAAGGACATCAGCAAGGGCACTATAATCTCCACAATTTTTGCAGTAGTTGTTGCAGGCGGTTGCTACTTCCTTGGTGGCTTTGGCCGCTTGTTCTCAGACAAAATCGGCGTTGAGCAGGGCTTGCCCGTCGGTGGCTATGACAACATCATTCCCACCATGCTCGAGACTCTTTCTCCCGCTTTGTTTGCAGTGGTGATAATCCTTGTTTTTTCAGCCTCGATGTCTACTCTGTCATCGCTTGTGCTGGCATCAAGCTCCACTCTCACTCTTGACCTCATCAAAGGCCATGTGGTGAAAAACATGACCGACAAAAAGCAGGTTCTCATCATGAGAGTGCTCATTGTGGTGTTTGTGGCAATCTCTGCATACATAGCCATCAACAAGGACAAGCTCAGCGCCATAGCCGACATGAT
>JAFYUA010000112.1 GCA_017549745.1 Clostridia bacterium
GCTCTGCTCTGGATATGATACCCAGATTGTAGGCAGTCTCAACAGCGTCATAGTAGCTGTCACCCCGCGCAACATCGGTGAAGGGAATTGGATTTGAAGTGGCAACATCGCCTATGCCAAGCGCTTTCACAAGCATGTTGGTGAAATCGCCGCGGGTCACGGGGTCAGTGTAGTCACTCTCTTGAGAAATTATGTCGAGGTCAGTAAGGAGAGTTACAGCACGATCGAGATAGCCGTCATCTACACTGTAGGCACTCGCATTTATGCCAAGTGATAAAGCAAGAATGGCAATAGCCAGAATAGTGAATAGTTTTTTCAATGCTGTGTCCTCCTTTACTTAAGTGTGTTATAAATTCTGCCGAGCACCACTGCAAATTCTGCTCTTGTGATTGTGCTCATAGGTTTGAATGTGCCGTCGGCATAGCCTGTGATGGCGCCCACAGAGTTCATGTAGGCTACTGCTTCACGGGCATAGGCTGCGATGTCTGCATCATCAGCAAAAGAAGAATCAGAGCCTGCAATAGCGGAAGCAAGACCTTTTTTGCTGAGAGCTGTGAAGAGCATCACTGCTGCATCCTGACGAGTGATGGAGAGCCCAGCGCCAAATGAGCTGTCAGACACGCCATTTACTATACCCGCATTTTTGGCTGTGAGCACGAAGCCTCTAAACCAATCGGCTGAGCTTACATCATCAAAGGCTGCATCGCCAGAAGCGGTAATGTCGAAAGCTTCAACTATCATCTTAACTGCTTCTTCGCGCAGCACCTTGCCTGCAGGGTCAAACTCGCCGTCGCCCTTGCCGTTGATTATTCCGTCAGCTGAGAGAGCAGCAATGTGCTCTTTTGCCCAGTCATAGCCTGCAAGGTCACTATATGAAGAGTTTTCATATGAAGGTTTTTCGTTATTTACAATCGGAGTGGTGTCAACAGGAGCACCTATTGCGCCAACTATTGCAGAGCCGCCCTTGCTTGGTCTTGAGGATGGCTTTTGAGGAGCAGGGGGGTCTACTCTTTCGGCAGATGTGAGAGCCGAGCTGAGAGCAGAAATGAATGCCGAATTGTTGGCAAATGTTTTGCCGTAGAGTGCGTTGTCAACCTCTGAGGTAGAATTGAGCGCGTTGTAACGGTCAACGAGAGAGGCAATGCCGAAGGCATCGATGGCCTCAGGGCTATTGAGGAGTGCGCCAACCTGAGAAATATGAGTCATGGCGGCAAACTCGCCGAGGAGAACTGCTGATTTTTCGGTGTTGTAGGATTCTTTGAGTTCTTTTTCAAAATCAGCATAGGAATTTATGGTCTTTGATGATCCGATGAATCCATTATATACATCGGCAAAGAAAGGTGAGCCATCGCTGGAGCATTGAGCTTCAAGCTCGGCAAGCTTGTCTGCAAAGCTGCGGTCGGCAATCTTTGCAAGCATTGCATCATAAAGCTCTCTTGCATCAGATGGCGCTGTGAGCTCGGTGATATCCTCTGTGGCTGTAAAAAGTCCTATTTCTTCAAAGGCTGTTTCGAGCTTAGATTCATTTTCAGCATTTTTGTCACCTATGGAATAAGAAGCTCTGAGCGAGACAAGCTTATCATAGAAATCATCAATATCAACGATTTTGTCACTATAGCCTACTGTAAGACCAAAGGCAGAGCAAATGACGCCGAAGCGTTCTTTAATTGCAGCTACATCGGTGCTCTGAGCAGCAAGAGTCCAGAGGAAGGTTGTGTAGGCATCGTTGACTACATCGGCATGAAGCGTTGTGCCGTCTTCGTGCGACACATATACTATATAGCTTTCGTCGTTGCTGATTGTTGCAGGAATATTATATACCAAAACACCTGCGGAGTCTGTGGAAAGACTATCGGATGAGCAATAGTATTCAGTATCATCGGTCTCAGCAACCAACACGGTCACGGGACTATTGCAATAAGCCTTGTTGATGTAATATACAGTTGCTGCTGCCGAATCGGAGTCATACTCAACCCTGAGCAAATTATTGTCACCAATACCATTATCGACGACGAAGGCATAGATGCTTTTTATTGAGAAACCATATTCATCATTTACACATACCTCAAGAACATTGCACTGTTCAAATGCGCCCTTGTCAATTGTGACAGTCTTGTTTTCGACAGTGATATACTGTGCGTCAACATCGGCACCGTTAACCTTAGCGACGGCAGATGCTATGTTATTGTTATAGGTGATCACCGCATCTTCATCGGAAGCGGTGGGAAGCACGGGTTCGCCGTCTATTGCCAGAGGGTCGGGCTGTATGTATTCAATTTCGAGAACTGCCGCGTTGGCACTGGGATTAGTGGCAGAGTTGGCGTCGATATCACATTCTGCCTGACCATTGGTTGTGAAATCAAGAGCAAAAGAGAAAAAGTTTTTGTTTGCTTCGTTTTTGTTCTCTCTCATATGTTTTTTCAAAACAGATGTGAGGTCATAGGTCTGAAGCTGCTTTGATGTGGTGATTGTGCTGTTGTAGCTTGCATCGGGAGCATTGTTCCACACAGGATACGAAGCCACATTTGCGGGCAGAGTGTTTTTGGATATGGTGGATTCCGTCCACTGAGTATCCATCATGTAGAAGTTGAACTTGCAGCTTGATGCGTTGGTGCCTGCATATTTTACATATGCTTTCCATTTGGCTGATTTCACCACATAGCCTGCATTTGCCTCAAGGGTGCTCCATACATCGGAAATATCATATGAAAATGCACCCACGCTGCCATGATTCCAACCGGTAGGAGACGGAACTCGCTTGTATATTCTTACGAAGTTATAGGAGTTCACAACAGGAGCACTGGAGCTATAGCCAATGTACACATCGCCGGTGGGTGTGAGTGATGTGGGTGAAGGAGCAGCCGTTGCCGGCAAAGACAGACCAGAGAGCATCATAATTGCTGCCAGAAAAAGTGACAGGTATTTTTTTGATGTTTTCAATGTAACCATCCTTTCGTTAAAATGCTATATCATTAGGTGAACATCGGAGAGCAAAAGCTCTCCGATGGGTTAAATATTTATATTACCTTGCAGCGCCTATTGTGCAGGAAGCAGCAAGAGGTGTGATTTGGTCAGAGTAATCCCACACAAATGCCTTGATTGTGGCAGCACCCTCGGCAGAGATTGCAGAGGAAGCAACTGTGTAGGTTGCACCGGCTGAAATGGACACATCATCCATACTAACTGCAAGAAGCTCACCATTGGAATCATAGCTGGCTGCTGCAACATATATATGCTTGGTAGTTGCAAGATTGTTTGTAAAGCTTGTGACAGCCTTTGCATCGGCTACCTCAGTGAGAGAAGTGAGTGATGCAAAATCGGTGGTGTTTTCAATTTCGGTTGATGCAGAAACAAGGATTGGGTCAGCAATCACAAAATTTTTAGTGGTTGCAAATTCGTATACTACAGAATCCTCTGCAGTGACAGAATTACCGAATTTATCTTGTGTGCCGATTTCTACAACAACCTTGTAGTTTGCTTCTTCATCAAGTACAACAGGAGCTTTAAGCGAAACAGTGCCCGAAGCATATACAAACTCAGCATCATCAACTACATTGCCGTTTGCGTACTGAAGTGAAACCTTGGACTCAAGAACTGCTTTGTCAAAAGAAGTGAGGACATCGAAGGAGAAAGCGCTGAGTGTGGCACCATTAACAGTTGCAGATTTATTGACAAATTCTAAGGCGGGTGCATTATTTACAGTATATTCAATGTGGGCAGTACTGCCATAGCCATATGAAGTGCCTGCAAGCTTTGCAGTCTGATTTTCGGCTGTAACTGCAATGTAGAGATAGCTCTGCTGTGCAGCGATACATTCATTTACATAGTCTGTAATGTCTGCTTCATATATTCTGCCGTCTTGCCATGTGCCTGTAGAAGCTGATTTGAAAGCAACACCATTTTCGGCACTGTAGGCATCATAATCACTAAGATATGCTGCAGCTGCATCATCAGAGCTTTTCATTGTAGTAAGGTCCCAAGCTTCGCCCGGGAGCTTGAACAATCTGAGGTAGTTCTCGATGGTAGTGGTTGATGTGCCACCCCATGCAGGGAAGACGAGGCTTGCTTTTTCGATATATGCACCGGCAGAAACAGAAGGCAAACCAAGCTTATATACCATCAAATCAAAGTTGTTTGGATAGTATGGATTATTATAGTTAACATTTGCACCAGCCCACTTGCTGACAGAGCCACCTGCAGTTGGAGCAGCATTAGCAGAAATAAGAGCTGCACCGCCTAAGCTTGTGCTGCCGTCGGTTGTGTCACGGCCTGTGGTGAAGGTGTGAGTTGTAGTAAGTGAAGAACCGTATGAATCGGTGGCAGTAACTGCAACA
>JAFYUA010000113.1 GCA_017549745.1 Clostridia bacterium
ATCATCAAAGGTTATGAAGACGGCAGCGTTCGCTCAGGCAAGGTTGTAACCAGAGCAGAGCTCGCAGTTGTTATAGTGAGAGCTATTTCAGCTACATCTGAAGTGGAAGGCAACAGTTTCACCGATGTAAGCGCTGATGCATGGTATGCAAAGGATGTTGAGTGCGCAAAGACTCTCGGCATCGTTGGCGGTTATGAAGACGGTTCCTTCAGAGGAGAAAACACTGTTACAAGAAGAGAAGCTTTCGCAATGGTAAGCAGAATGATGAATCTTCTTGCAGCTTTGCAGCAGTAATAATTATAACTAACATAATCAAAAACAGACTTTTGGATTTCCCAAAAGTCTGTTTTTTTGTGCCATAATATTATTTTCCAAAATCATCGGTTTTCCACATTTTTCAATGATTTATCAACATCTTTTTCCACATTAAAAATCCAAAATACTTGGACTTGCATTTTGCTGTTTGGATAAAAAATCCAATAGCACTAAAATCCGACAAATCAGATTGGGCAATAAAACAAAATCCGCTACACAAAAAGAAGATTTTTTGCACCAATATGCTATATTTTGGCAATCGCAACAAAAAACGCTTGTTTGTTGCAGAAAGCGAGATTATAATCCATTTACACCGCGGGCAAAAAGGAAAAACGAAAAATAAAAAACAGGAGATGATTATTTTGAAGAGCAAAATCAGAGTGCTTATTGCAGATGACAACAAGGAGTTTTCTGCTCAGCTCAGAAGCTCACTTGCAAGAAATGACAAAATAGAGGTGGTGGCAGTTGCATCTGACGGACGCGAGGCATATGAGCTTGTGCTCGAAACCAGACCCGATGTGCTTCTCACCGATATTATAATGCCATATATGGACGGACTGGCACTGCTGGGTAAGATAAATGGCAACACTATCTTGTCAAAGAAACCCAAATATATTGTGTTTTCATCGATGGGTTATGAAAACATCATAGCCAAAGCAATGAATCTTGGCGCTTCATATTATTATGCCAAACCATTTGATTTTGATGATCTTGCCGAAAGGCTTGAAGATATATTCTCAACTGCAGTCACCTCGGCACCTCAGAGTGTTGCACGCGCCAATATGACTGCAAGAGATCTTGAAAGCAACATCACCATGTATATCCAGCAGCTCGGCGTGCCTGCTCATATAAAGGGATATCAGTATATCCGTGATGCTATAACCATGGTGATAGAAGACATGGAAGCCATCAATTCCATCACTAAGATTTTGTATCCCACAGTTGCCAAGCACTACAGCACAACTGCATCGAGAGTGGAAAGGGCAATCCGCCACGCGATTGAGGTGGCTTGGGACAGAGGAAATCCTGATGTGCTGTCCGATTTCTTCGGCTACACAATACTGGGCAGTAAGGGCAAACCTACTAACTCCGAATTTATCGCCCTTATTGCCGACAAAATAAGGCTTGAAATGAAAACTGCTTAAATCAGAAGAGCACTCAGCAATTTTTCCGAGAAAACACCTCGCTAAAAAGATTTTAAGGGGCAGCACTTTGAAGAAAAAGTAACAAAATAAAAAACATAGAGCTGTATGAATTCCGCAATGGAAATCATACAGCTCTTATTTTTGAGTTTTTATAAATTGTAAAGGTTTATCAGGCAAGCTCTTTTATTTTTTCAACATACA
>JAFYUA010000013.1 GCA_017549745.1 Clostridia bacterium
GCTATCTTTCGGGCTTCAATGACTACGCCAATTTTTTCAGAACCTTCAAAAAATATATGGGCTATACCCCCGGGGGATTTGATGACCTGAATATAATATAACAGGAGACCGGTTAAAGTGTTTGAAAAATTTATCAAAGCTACAGATGAATACACCACCAAAGAAAATTGGGTAAGAGCGCCCTACATAAGAAAAAGCTTTGAGCTTGATTTCACACCCGAAAAATGCGAGCTGTGTATCTGCACGCCCGGTTTTTATGTGCTTTATATAAACGGTTGTGATGTCACAAAGGGCTTCTTGGCTCCGTATATTTCTAATCCCGATGACTTTGTGTGCTATGACAAATATGATGTTTTGCCTTATCTTAAAAAGGGCAAAAACGCTATAGCTTTTATGCTGGGAAACGGCTTTGCCAATCAGAGTGTTGACCAGTGGAATTATGATACCGCCGCATTCAGAGCTCCTCTTTGTGCGTCGGTATTTTTCCGCGCTGAGGCAGATGGAAAGGTTCTCAGCTTTGGAAGTGACGAAAGTTTCAAAAAACATCCGTCGCCTGTTATTTATGATATGTACCGATATGGCACGCATTATGATGCGTGCCTTGAACTTGAGGGCTGGAACATGCCCGATTTTGATGACTCTCAGTGGGACAATGTTAGCATTTCAAAGCCGCCCAGGGGCGAAATTGTGCATTGCAGTGCACATCCCGTCACGGCTCAGTATGAACTCAGACCTGAGAGGGTGGAATACAAAAAAGATTTTTATTATATGAAAACGGCATATGACACCAACCCCATCACGGGTGAGGTGGGTGTGAGTGCCAAAGAGACATATGTAAAAGAAGGCTACCTGTATGATTTCGGGCTCAATCGCTCAGGTGTGTGCCGATTAAAAATCCAAGGTCAAAAAGGTCAGCGCATTGTGGTGCGCCACTGTGAAAAGCTCGACCATGACGGCAATTTCAATATCAACAGCATATATACCGTGCGCAATAATTACGCCGAATATGTTGATTTGCTTTATACCGATGTTTACATTTTAAAAGGCGGCGAAGAGGAAATTTTCATCCCGCCGTTTGTCTACCATGGTTTCCGATATGCTCTGGTAGAGGGAATAACCGCCAAGCAGGCAACTGATGATTTGCTCACATATATTGTTTTTAACTCCGATGTGGAGCGCCGTTGCTTTTTCGAATGCTCCGACGAGATGATGCAAAAGCTCTATGAAATGGCTATTGCTTCCGATGTGAGCAATTTTCATTATTTTCCCACCGATTGCCCTCACAGAGAGAAAAACGGCTGGACAGGTGACATAAACGCCTCCGCCGAGCAATATAGCCTGCATTTTGATTGGGCAGAGAGTATGAGGCTGTGGCTCAAATCGGTGAGATGCGCTCAGAAAGATGGCGTAATCCCCGGCACTGTGCCCACTGTGGGCAAGTTTTATGATGCATGCAATGGTCCCGCATGGGACGCGGTGTGCGTGAGTGTGCCTTATTATATCTACAAATATGACGGCCGCACCGATGTATTAAAAGAGAATGCTTCTTTGATAATGAACTATCTTGAATATGTCATTACAAAGCGTGATAAAAACGGCCTGTATGATTTTGGGCTGGGCGACTGGTGCCAGAACGATTCCTGCGGCTCACACGGCATTGCAGCACCACTCAGACTCACCGACACGGCAATGGTCTATGATATTGCCGCAAAAGCATCTTTTATATTTGATGTGCTTGGCATGAGCGAGCAAAAGGAATATGCCATGAGCCTTTGCGCTCAGACTAAGGCTGCCATCAGAGAAAATCTCATAGATTTCACATCAATGACTGCCGACGGCAATTGTCAGACCTCGCAAGCGCTGCTGCTTTCTTTGGGAATGTTCAACGATGATGAATACAAGCGGGCGTATGAACGCCTGATTGAGCTTATACATGAAAAGGATGACCACCTGCACTGCGGTGTGA
>JAFYUA010000014.1 GCA_017549745.1 Clostridia bacterium
AGCACCGATGCGATAATATACCTCGGTTTGTCTGCCGTCATGTACACTGCCGCAAGTGCAGCAAGGAAAAATGCTATGCTGTAGCCATCAGCAACATAGTTATACATCATAACCGATGTGACGGTGGGAAACGATACAATCACTGCCCCAATTAAAAAGGCTGTGATTTTGGACTCTACCTTAAGAATTTTACAAACGCACACACTTGATAGCGCATGAAAGACTATTGCAATAATTCCGTTTAAAAAAGGCAGGTCATAAAATGAGGTAAGCGAGCACACAATTGGCAAAAACCACCTGCCCAGAGCAATCATATTCTGAGAGTCATATCTGAACACGAGCGAATCCCAGTTGGGAATCCAGCTTGTTATTTTATATAGATGTGCAACCAGACCCACTATTAAAGCTGCCAAAAAGCAAACCTTCCACTGGGGGAGTATGCTGTCATTTATTTTTTTTAATGCTTTTTCGGGCATGTTTACCACTCCAGCCATTTGAATTTGTGCAAGAATTTGCCATATAGTTTTTCATAGAGCTTCACGCCTATGATGCGCTTTATAAATGTGGTGCGTTTGCTTGTGGCAGATGTCCACGACGCACTGAAATGATGTATGCAGTAGGTGTTAGAAGTTATCTTTTTCCTGCCTGTAGTATATTTCATGGGGCAAAGATAGTCCTCGGGAAGCATATGAATACCCATAAAAATCTGGTCTTTGCAGCCAGTATCCATGCCCTTGGCTATGAGAGTGTTGGTGTTGCGGTCGGGACACGGGGTCAAATCATAACTGCCATCGCTCATAACAAATGAAATGCCTTCATAGTCAGCCAAAAGAGCACCTACAAGCTCATTACCCTTTTCGCAGGCAAAGCCAAGACCCGTGGCAATGAGCCCTGTGTCATCAAAGCCCATGTAGCCGTTTTGGTCAATGAGGGAATCAAGCGGTTTTAAAAGCTCAACATCGGTGTCGAGATATATTCCGCCCTCGTCATAGAGCACCTTGAGCCTTGCATAGTCACTCACAAAAGCCCACTTGCCCGCATCATATGCCTCCCGGGCATATTTATTCTGAGAAATGTCAAAATTTTCTTCGCTCCAACAAACGATTTTGTAGTCGGGGCAGTATTTTTGCCAGCTTGATATGCATTTTTGCGCCAGCTTGGGCATTTTGCCTTTGCCAAACCAGCAATAGTGAATCACTTTTGGAATGCTCATCCCTGCTTTTTCCCCCTGTATAATTCCAGAATTGTGTAAAACACCGATTTGTTGAAAATAAAATTGGCAAGTAGATATAACCCCATTATCCATATTGAATGGATAACTCCATTTAATAAAAGCCTCACAAACGACATATTACTGAATGTGTCAACAAAGAAAATTGCCATCACCAAAGCAAATACAACGCCGTTTACAATCCACACCCTGTATGTACACATAGGGTTTCTTTGGAGCACCTTTTTGTTGGAAAAGTCAATCATGACAAGGCTTCGATATATGAGCGCGGCTATCGTGCCGAGGATTGCGCCGCATATGCCAAGATAAATGATTGCCACAATGGAAACGGTAATGTTTATGACCATTTCCCAGATTGCATGCATGCGGGTTTTTTCAAAGCTGCCCGAATACTCAATCACACTATTGACAGGAAGCTTGCCGTTTGAAAGAAGATTCATTATTACAAAAAGAAACACGAGGTATATATTTGTGTAGTTGGCATCATTGACGCCTGTGGTGTATATCTGAATAAGCGGCAACATAAAGACTGCCATCAGAGTGTATATGACAAAGGTGGCGGTCACATAGACCGTTTCATACACATTGAACACTTTGTCAAACTTTGGGCGGTCGGTGTGAAACATCTGCCCAAGAGCAAAATTGAAGCCCGACACTATGCTCATTATGAAGTTTTGCATCTGCGAAAAAAAGATGCAGTATATGGAATACACACTCACCGCTTTGAAATCACACAACAAAGAGATGAGGATGATGTCGGTGTTGTTGAACACCATGCCCGAAAGCTGATGCACAAGCACGGAATTTTTCTGAGATATTGCACCAAAATCGGGCTTGGCATTTAAATCAATCCATTTGTAGCGGCGCTTTGCATAGATGTATAAAAAAATCAATTGACAAAGAGCAACCACACAATATACAAGCTGAATGAGCACGAGGCTGTCGGTGAGAAGCAGCACAAGGATTTTAGCCGCATTTGAAACAAGCTGAACCAGAGTCTCGGAATTGTTGATTACATATTTTCTGCCGTCAACCTCCATAAGAATCCTGTATTTTGCCTGAACAAAATAGCTGAAGAGTGCAGGAATGGCATTTAATATGACTATGAAAAATAATACATTGCTATCTATGGATGAGGGGACTACATAGGCATAACAAAACGCAATAACAAGCACAATGGCAAGGTATACTACACCTGTTTTTATATAATATGAATTGGTTGCAGCGAGAACCTCGCTTGCGCTTTTGTAGTCATTTTCGCCAATGCGCTTATAGAGTGCCTGAGTGGTGGCAAGACCCACACCTGCTTCGAGAAGGCACATATATGTAAAAATCTGCTTTATTGTTGACAGAACACCATTGACCTCTGAGCCAAAATTTTCAAGATAAAGCCTTGGCAACAGAAAGCTGAGGGATATGAGAACAACCTGATATACAAGCGATGAAGCCAGGTTGCGCCTGATGCGTGTATCTTTTGCCGCCAATATATCATCTCCTTAAATAAAATCAACCTTGAGTTTTTCACACAAGGTTGATAACCGAAAAATCAATCGATTACCCCATCTTTAAATTTTACCACTAATATGCCGTTTTGTCAATAAACACGGGGGATTTGTGAGTATTTAATAAGATGAAGCTATACACGATTGCAAACATAATCTGCAGTGGCATTTTGCCTGGGGATTATTTTGCCGGGATTGCCAATAACTATGCTATGGTCGGGCACATCAAAATTGACATAGGCAAGCGGTGCAACAAGCACATCACTGCCTATTTTTACATTGCCCACAATGACGGCATTGGTGCCTATCCAGCAATTGTCACCAATCACAGGAGTGCCCTTTTTGACGCCGCGGTTTTGCATACCAATGGTGACACCTGTGCCTATGTTGATGTTTTTGCCAAGCTTAGCATCGGGATGGATGATAACACGCCCAAGATGACCTATATAAAATCCCTCACCTATGTTGGTTCTGGCAGGAATCTGAATGTGGGTTTTGTGCGACAGGTGCAAAAGAGAAAGCATATAAAAAAGCTTTAGAGGCAAAAATTTGCATGCATTCGCCTTTCTCAGCACTGATATGTATTTTATTTCAAGAGGTCTGAACACTTTTTTTAAAAATGGCTCACCCTCACTTCCGTAATATCTGTATAGGTCTTTTTTGAAAATACTATTCATAGCTATCACCCTCATTTTTCTTTTGCTTCAAGAAATATCTTTCTTGTGATGAAATTGTAAACAGGCACAATTATCATGGCAAATAGTTTCACACCGAGGTAATATAAAGACAGCACTCTTACCCCTATCCACAAAATCACTTGATTGAGAAGCAATCCGCCACTGCTGAGAAGCACAAAAATAACAAATTCATTGATGCGCTTGCCATTTTTGCTTTTGAAAACAAACGCCATGCTCAAAAGATAGTTCACAGTGACCGAAACGCAAAATGAAACCGCCGAAGCAATAAGCACATCGAAGTGTGCAAGCTCTTTTAAGAGCACAAGCACTCCCACATCTACAATTGCGGCAATAACTCCCACAATTGCAAACCTGGCAAGCTGAGATATTAACTTGTTATTTGTGAAAAAGAGCCTTTTCAAAATTTTTCCCTCACTGCATTTTGTATTATTTTATATTATAACATAAAAAAGAACAAAAGACAACCAAAAATGATGGTTGCCCTTTGCGTTTTATCTTAGCGACATACTGTTGTTTAAAATGGTGGTGCTATACAAAAATAGCACATCCTGAGAGTCGAAGCTTAAAAAATTGCCAACAAAGCTGCTTTGCATATATCGGATGTCTACCAGAGTGATTTTTTCATATGCAGGGGCAAGAAGCGGAGCGAGACTACCTGCATAAGAATCTCTGAATATGACAAGCTCTTTGTCCGATGCAGCATTGGGATTGATGATTTCCAAAAGCGGCGAAGAGCCTGAAAGAAACATCTCGTATGGGTCTTTGCCATGAGCCTTAGTCATGCTATACATATCGCCCTGCACCGCCGCGCCTGTATCATAATAATTGACAATGCTCGATGACAAAATGTCATTGGTGAGATATTTTATGGTGTCAGGCGCACTTTTCAGAGCCGACTGACCCAAATAAACACCATTGAACGGGTGGTCGAGAGTGTTTGTGACATAATCACACCTTGCATCTGTGCCCATGCTCTTTGCAAGCAAATGTGCAATGTCCGCAATTTTTTCCTGACGCCAGTGAGAATCGGTGCGATAGTAGTCATCAAGCTCAAGCAGCGGTACAATGTCGATGTATGTCATATAGTCTGTTTTGGCTCTGAAATCAGCTATGAACTTGTCATAGTCAATCGCAAGATAGCCGTTTGGCTTGGCGAGGAAATAGTTTTTGTCGGGTATGAGCGAAAGATAGACCTTGCTGTCGGAATCTTTGAGATAGGTGTTGTAGATATATTCAAATCGCTCGGCGGCATGGTCCATCATGTGGGCATTGGCAGGATACTCTATCTTGGAAAGATGCCCATGGGCACTATAGAGGCCGTTGTCATCCTTTTTGCCGAGAAGATATCGCGAAAACAAAGCCTTGAGACTTCTGAAGTTATCGCGCATGGGGAACTGGTCGGCAGTGTAGTCTTCAAAACCTGCCATAAAGTCACCCGACACAACCGACGACACACTAAGCTCAGGCTTTGACGCCAGAGGGCGACGCTCGCTCTGGGAATAGGTAGTGTGAGGTTTAAGCCAGCATGCAAGCGAAACGCATGCCAAAGTGGCAGTCATAATGATTACAGGTATAATCTTTTTCATATTGTTTCATTCCTAAAATCTGAAATATAAAAACGGGTTGAATGAGCCATCGGCAAGATAGGCGCTCACCACAATCAGAAGAAATGCAAGCACCAAAACCTCAAGCACATCGAGCCAAGCTCTTTGCTTTGCCCTATTGCGCACCAAAAGCCATAGCTTTTTGCATAAGGGGGTGGCTCCGATTGCCGCCAAAGTCAGGACAAAGCCATAATTTCTGAGTGCATAGGCAAATTCGGCAGAGAAAACTGCTTGCCCTGATGTGCCAAACATGGCACCAAGATTGCCAAGAGCTGATGAGAAGCTATCGGCAGCAAAAATGCCAAAGCTTATGATGACAAAAAACATCACATAGAGCCTGCCGAGGAGCTTATGGTCTGCAAGATAGCGCGCAAAGAAGAATTTTTCCAAGGTGAGAAGCACGCCGAAATACAATCCCCAAATGACAAAATTCCACTCCGCCCCATGCCAGAACCCTGTGAGAAACCACACGGCAAAGATATTAAAGAGCATGCGGCCTCTTTTCACGCGGTTGCCGCCGAGGGGAATGTAGACATAGTCTCTGAACCAAGTGCCCAGTGAAATGTGCCATCGGCGCCAGAATTCGGTGATTGAAGAAGATATCAGCGGATAGTTGAAGTTTGGCGAAAACTCAAAACCGAAAAATTTGCCAAGGCCTATTGCCATGTCACTGTAGCCTGAAAAGTCAAAATATATCTGCAGCATATAGGCTATTGCATATAGCCAGCCATAGGCAAGTGAGGACTGTGTGGATTGAAGATATGATGCGCAAAGCTCACCGAGAGTGTTGGCAATGAGCACCTTTTTGGCAAGCCCTATTACAAATGAGCGACAACCATTCCATGCTTTGTCAAAGCTATGAGTCCTTGAGGTGAGCTGACGGCTGATGTCTGAGTAGCGCACAATGGGACCTGCTATGAGCTGAGGGAAAAGAGCCACATATGCACCAAGACTTATGATATTTTTCTGGGCAGGAGTCTCGCCGCGATAGACATCGACGCTATAGCTTATGAGCTGAAAGGTATAGAAGCTTATGCCAATGGGCAATGCGAGCTTAAGGAAAGGAAACGAAAAGCCTGTGATAGCATTGAAATTGGCAATGAAGAAATCAGCATATTTAAAATAGCCGAGCAGTGCAAGGCTGAGAGCCACCGACACAATCAAAAAAAGCTTTGACAAAGTGCGACCGCGGTATTTTTCGATTAAAAGACCTGTCACATAGCTTGCGGTGATGCTTGCCATCATCAAAAAAACATAGCGAGGCTCGCCCCATGCATAAAACACAAGGCTTGAAAAAAGCAGCACTGCATTTTTAAATGCTTTGGGAGCGGCATAGTACACCAAAAGAACAATGGGCAAAAAATAATATAAGAATGGAATGCTTGAAAAAATCATGTTTTATTCCTCTAAAGATTTAGGGCACATTACAAAGAACACCTTGTTGCCCGAGATGCCGCTTACCATTTCTTCGGCTTCTACACAGATGTTCCATCTGAGGTTGGCGTTTTTTTCGAGCATAGCTTTAAAAGCGGGAGCATCGGCTGCGGATTCGAGCTCAAACACATAGCCCACAAAGGCAATGGAGCCAATCTGTGGAGCAATCATAACACCCGACTTGAAGCCTTTGATTTCGGTGTTGTCAAAGCCAGAGAGATAACCCTCTTCCACAGGAACGGCTCCGCCGTTGAATTTGATGGCAGGATTGGCAACGAGAGCTTCGGAAATTGCTTGAGTGCTCATGCCCGATGAAGCCTTAACTTTGAAATCTGCAAGCAGGGTCTGACCAAGAGTGCTTGCCACTGGTGCAGTTGACGGCTTTTGTTCAGGTGC
The DNA here is from genome assembly GCA_017549745.1 of Clostridia bacterium. Classification (GTDB taxonomy): domain Bacteria; phylum Bacillota; class Clostridia; order UMGS1810; family UMGS1810; genus RGIG1828. Next base: position 6,866 of record JAFYUA010000014.1, read on the forward strand.
AGGGGGTGTGTTCTGCTCAGGGGCAGGGGTTTGAGGGGTGCTCTGAGGCTTAGTGCTATCAGGAGCCTGAGTATCTGTTGCAGGCTCATCAGCAGTCTCTTCTTCCTCGTGCACTTCGTCATTTGAGGAGGCACTGTCTGCTGCTATTTCTTCAAATGCGCCGTCTGACTGCGGAGCAGAATTATTCTCTTGAGTGGATTTACCTTTGCAAGCAGCAAACGATGTGACGATTAGAAGTGCCATGATAAGTGAAAGTATCTTTTTCATAATTTTTCTCCTGAATTTTTATTTTTACATCAATAATACATAGCAAGACACAAAAAGGTTGCAAAACTTTTTATGTAATATTTTCATTATTGCATCATAAGCTTAATACAAGGTGGTGATACTGTGGCATTATATATAAATCAAAAAGACGGATATCATAGCTTTGATACAGACGAAAGCGGAAATTTTGTGCAGCGCACCCCCGATATGAAGGAAAACATCATACTCACAGGCATGAGCCGCGAATTTGACGGCATATGTAACGAAAACGGCGACATGCATTTTCTGCTCCAGTCTGCCGAGGGAGAGCTTGTGTATCTCAAGTGCGAAGACGGCACATGGAAGAAATATGACATATTCAAAAACAAAGACGGTGTGTGCAAAATCACAGGTATTCTGCTCACATATGAGGGCAGCGTGATGTGTGCATTCTATGCCTTGGAGCATAGCGAAAGGATTTTGCTTGCAAAGCATGTGTTCTCGCCCACCAATCTGTATGCAACTCCTGAAATTGCCGATGCAATCGACAAGCACTGCCAATATTGCATATGCACAGATGGTGCCCTCAACACGCATCTTTTGTATCGCGACAGTGCAGGACGGTGCAGGGAGATTGTGTATAACTCCCGTTTTGTGAGAATGGAAGAATATCGCCGCCGCGTGGGCAGTGATGTGTATGGGCTATGCATGGTTTCTGACTCTCAGGTGCTGCACTCAGCTTATGTGGCAGTGCACAAGAGCTACACCGCCCTGATGTATGCTTCGGGCGATGAATCAAAAGAAAAAATCATCACATTTGGCATACCGCGAAACACCAAAGCTGCAATGAACATAAACGGTGATGAAATAACAATATCATGGCAGGAACGAGGCATCATGATGCAAGCTGTGAGCAAAGACAGCGGCGAAAGCTTTTCGCGACCCCGCGCACTTGGCAAAGGACTGCAGCTTGAAAGGATGCGGGATGCGGGAATAAAACCAGGAATTTTTCGAAGCAACTATGTTATAGAAAGAAACCACACATCAGGCAGGATGAATGAAAGGAACATGAATATGCAAAAATATCCTCACTCCACACAAAGCTCAGCAAGCGATTTTGCTGACATAAGCAGCCAGGAATTTATACTCAAGCTTTCCCGAATTGAAGCTGAAGTGTCGCAGATAGGCTCAAGCCTCGACAAAATATGCGCCTTCCTTGACACTCTCACCCGCTTCAAAGAAGATGCGCAAAAAGATGTGTTCACACCCAAGGCACAAACCCTTGCGGATGTGGGAGAAAAAGACGAAGAAAACATCAAGCTCTTTGAAAGCATGAACATCGATGAGGTGCTTCCTCAGAGAAGCGAAAATATTGGAGAGGTGAGCGCACAATGAACACAAACAAATCGGGCAGTTTACTGCATCCATACATACGAGTGATGAACGCTTCAAGCTGCGACAAGCTTGATTTTTATATGTACAACACCATGATTGCAGCAGGCATGGAATATGGCAAAGCAGGCAAGTACACAAAATGTGAAAGAGGGCTTACTACTTTCAGGGTTCAGAGCGCAGGTGACAGTGTTAAGCAATGCGCCAATCTTGCCATCAGGCTTGAAACAGGCAATGTGTTTACCATATGCGCCGTGGGCACACGCGAGCAGATGAGACTATATGCAATAGCTGAGCCGACAGAGCGAAAAAATCTTGAATATGGCCACCTGAGAATATGCAATCTGTGGCCAGAGAGCGAAAGAATCAATGTGAGCACCAAGGGAACATGCTTTGTGGGTGGGCTGAGATTTAGCGATGTGACCCGATATATCGAAATGCAACCTGGGAATTACGGAATTTCAATCATAGATGCCAATGAAAACAGACCTCTTCTCGAAGCAGGAGAGCAAAGTGTGAGACCGGGCAAATTTAATTCGCTCTATATACTGCCGCCCCCAAATGAAAATGCCGCCCCAACGGCATTATATACCGTTGATGCGGCAAGCTATGAGGGATTTTATTTATAAATTTTCATTCCAGAATATTTTTAGACTTTTTAGTCTTTAGTGTACATTTCCTCAATATTTTCTTTGGTTATGACTCCATTTTCTTTTTCAAATTCTGAAATCAAATTGCGCATCAAATACAAAATCTGACCACTTCCACTCCTACCATAATATTTAGATACATAATAAAACTTGTCTAACATGTCAGAATCTGCTCTGATACTCAAATGTTTGGATTTAGCCATACAACAACCTCCAGTCATGCAATAAAAATGCACTAATATTGTATTGATTTTACGATATTTTTATGATACAATGTTTTATATGCACTAAAAATTAGTCTATTTTTGGAGGTTGTTATGTGCGAAGATATTAATATTGATTTTGGCATTGATGAAAATGAAACAAAGAAACGCGTAGACAAATTAAAAAAGAGCATACTCGACATCAATATATACTCCGAAGGGCTGCTCGATTATTTGACAACAAATGAAACTTATTCTAAAGAAATTTTACAAAAATACACATCATCTCTCTCACTATTAGCCGATGATGCGCAATGTAACTTTCTAAACATGTGGATTCAAAGAAGTACATTCAGAATATTTTTAGACGAATAAATAGATCTTTTTGACATGTCAGTGCATAAGTCCATTGCATTGCTCAACCCACTTTAGCCAGAGAAATATTATCCAAACTCATTCTTTAATTGTAAGATAAATTATTGTTTTGCGGTTTCTCAAAGGGGAGAATCTCTCCCCTTTGTAACCCCTCTTTGCCGCTTGGTTTAATAATTCGGGAATTCCTCAAAATCTATGCGCACGCAACGACGCGCAAAAGCTATTTGCGCCGTTGCTGCAAGTGCATACAACATAGGAAACTGTTTTTGTGTATGCACTTGCACGCTATAGCTTTTTTCGAAATTCTTACCGATTATTAAACAGGCGGCGATTTTGCAAGTGTTAACGAGTTCATTAAGTGCATAAATTCGCTCAAATTAACACCAGAGCGCAGGTTTGGGTGTGCTTTTGCAGCGACTCTGCAGAAATAGCAAGTATTGCTATTTCGAAGCCCAAGCAGAAAAAGCATACCCAAACCTGCGAAGTGTATTATTCGATAAACAATAATTTATATTAGTTCGACTAACTCTCTTTTTGCTAAGCACAATGGCGCTTTAATCAATCAGATTAAAGCGCCATCTTAGTTATAATTTATTCAGACAATTCTCTGCCCATGAGCACACCCATCACAGATGCCATCATGAGGCCTCTCGTCCAGCCGCTTGAATCGCCAAGACAGTGAAGCCCTTTCACATTGGTGTGGAGGTGCTCATCCATCTTTATGCGGTTGGAATAGAACTTGAGCTCGGGCGAATAGAGCAAGGTTTCATAAGAAGCAAAACCCGGGACAACATGGTCCATAGCTTTGATGAAATTGATTATGTTTATCATTGCTCTGTAAGGCATTGCGGCGGTGATATCACCTGCCACAGCATCAGGAAGAGTGGGTTTTATGTTGGATTCCGAAAGCTCCTTTTGCCAGGTGCGCTTGCCATCGAGAATATCGCCAAAGCGCTGCACCATGATTTTGCCTGCGCCAAGCATGTTGGTGAGCTCGCCTATCTTTTGAGCATA
>JAFYUA010000114.1 GCA_017549745.1 Clostridia bacterium
CCATGTGCTGCACTATGAGATAGTCGGGATTTTTGCCGCCAAGCTCGCCTTTGATGTTGGCAAGCCACTGGTCGCCAAAGCGCGCGTCAACAGAATCCATGATTGCGATTTTTTCATCGATGATGGCATATGAGTTGTATGACATGCCGTTTGGCACATCATACTGCCCCTCAAACAAATCTATTTCGTGGTCGTTCACACCTATATATCTGATAGTATCTGTTATATACATTTCTTATGCCTCCTGTATTCATTGGTAACTATATTAATATAACATAAACTAAAGAGTTTTTCAATATATAGTCTAAAAAATATAGCAGTGCTATCAGAATAGCACCGCCGTTATGAGCTAATTGAGAATTTCATCATAATCAACATTTAAGATGTTTTTCAATGCTTTTAATTCGTCAGGATAGATGTGCCTTTGACCAACTTCTATTTTGGCAAGCGCACTTCTTGTGATATCACAGCCATAAACCTGAAGCTTGGCTGATAGTTGGTCTTGTGTTAAATTGTTGTTTTTTCTTATTTGTCTGATGTTCAATCCTACTTGTTTTTCATAATTTATATCCATAATGCTCACCTTTTGCACCTAAATGAGTATATTTTTCTTGATTATATACTTATTTTGTGTTATAATTGCACTTGTATAAGTGCAAAACCAAATAACTTTAGAAAGGAAACGGATATGGCTGAATTTTGTTTGGAATGTTGGAATAGAATTAATAACACAAATCATAAAAAGAGGCAGTACATCATGTCTGACTATCTGGATTTGTGCGAGGGTTGCGGGCAGATGAAGCAGGTTATTGTTGTTCATCGAGCCAGCTATTGGAGAAGAAAATTTATACGCATTTTCTTTCCGGTGTTGGTTGTGCTATTTCCTGTTTTGATTTTATTAAGACTTTGTATTGATGCGGTTACTTTGTGTTATAATAAAGTACGCAGGAAAAACAAAGATATGTGACATCTAAACTCATACAAAAACCCATGTATATTTTTGTGAAAAATAACAAAAATTAAATATTGTACTTGATTTATAATGAAATAGTGATATAATAGTCAAGTAAATATTCCTGATTAGCTCAGTCGGTAGAGCGCATGACTGTTAATCATGATGTCGCTGGTTCGAGCCCGGCATCAGGAGTAAAAAAATAACCCACCATCAGGTGGGTTATTTTTTTAGTTCAATACATAAATTGCAATATTAAGATAAAGTGCAAAAAGTCCCCACACAAAATAAGGAATTTGCAGATATGCAGTCCACGGGCGTACCTTGTAAAATTGAATAATCATTGCAAGCACCACGGCAAGGAGCAGTAGCAGCCATATGAAAGCAAAGAGAAAAGCTCTCAGGTTAAAAAATATGATGCTCCACAAAAAGTTCACTGCAAGATTTGCCGCATACAGGCTAAGTGGCACTCTGAGCATGCTTTTGTCATTTTTGAGCGCTTCATACACCCCTGCACTGCTTATGCCCATGAGCACAAAAAGAATTGTCCACACTATGCCAAACGCGGCGCTCGGTGGGGTAAGCGGCGGCTTTGTAATCTCATCAAACACATCCATGTTGCTTC
>JAFYUA010000115.1 GCA_017549745.1 Clostridia bacterium
CGCGTGCGCATTCACCCCATCATCACCAACGGCGGCGACCTTGTCAATGTGATTCCCGACAGGGCAGTCATCGAGACCTATGTGCGCGCAGCCACCTCGAGCGCCATTGAAGATGCCTGCATCAAGGTTGATAATGCGGCCGAGGCAGGTGCTATGGCAATAGGCGCAAAATGCACTGTGCGCAACATCAAAGGCTACAAGCCTCTGCATCAGGACAAAAACCTTTCGGCAGTGTTTGAAGAAAATGCAAAGCTCTTTGTGCCGTCAGAGGGCATATATCACAATGTGAACATGACAGGCTCCACCGACATGGGCGACCTTTCTCAAATCATGCCTGCCATTCAGCCCACCATGGGCGGATTCACAGGTGCGCTTCACGGCAAGGATTTTGCCATTGCCGACCCCGAAACTGTGTATATCACATCGGCAAAAATTCTCGCATGCACTGCATATGACCTTTTGGCAGATGATTGCAAAAAGGCAAAAGAGATTAAAAACAGCTTCAACAAATAAAAAGACAGGCAGTAAAATGATGATTTTACTGCCTGTCTTTTTATTTGCAGAATTTCTCTATATAATTGTCTATAGCGCTGTTGATGATAGAGATTGCAGTCTCGCGACCACTCACCTCATTCACGGCGGTTGTCTTGTTCTCCAAGTTTTTGTACACTGTGAAAAAGTGACCCATTTCTTCAAACACATGGTTGGGCAGCTGCTCAATATCGGTGAACATATTATATGTGGGGTCATTGAACGGAATGGCAATGATTTTTTCGTCATTTCTGCCGTTGTCTATCATGGAGATAACCCCTATGGGATACGCCCTCACAAGTGTCATTGGCTGGATTTTTTCAGAGCACACCAAAAGCACATCAAGCGGGTCATTGTCATCGCCATAGGTGCGCGGAATGAAGCCATAGTTGGCAGGGTAGTGGGTAGAGGTGTAGAGGATGCGGTCAAGCATCAGATAGCCCGTCTCTTTGTCGAGCTCATATTTCTTTTTGCTGCCTTTGGATATCTCCACCACGCAGATGAAATCCTCGGCGTTTATTCTCTTTGGTGAAATGTCGTGCCATATGTTAGACATATTAAAACTCCTTGTTATTTTTTTCACAATTATATCACAAAAGCCTGCGCATGTCAAACAATGCGAAAATTCACTTGATGGAAAGGGATTTCTACTCTTGCCAAAAATGGAATTTTTGTGTATAATACTATTATATATCACAAAAAGGAGAAATTATCATGGATTTCAAAAAAGACCTTGTATCAACTATTTTGCCATTCTGGCTTAAATGCATCGACTATGACAACGGCGGCATCTTCACCTGTGCTGACCGCGAGGGCAATATATATGGCACTGACAAAAGCGTGTGGTTTCAGGGCAGAGCCTTGTGGAGCTTTTCAAAGGCATACAACCTGATTGACCAAAACCCCGAATACCTCAAGGCGTGCAGAGCAATATATGACTTTTTGCCCAAATGCACCGACACCGACGGCAGAATGTTTTTCACAGTGACTGCCGACGGCCGCGAGCTTCAAAAGAGAAGATACTATTTCTCCGAGACCTTTGCCGCAATAGGCTGCGCTCAGTTCTACAAGGCAACAGGTGACAAGGCAGTGCTCGAATCAGCCGAAAAATATTTTGACATTGCCTACAAATGCTTCAGAGGCGAGATTAAAAATCAGCCCAAAATCAACCCTGCCAACAATCCCTGCAAGGCTCTTTCGCCTGTTATGATAATGCTTTCCACAGCTCAGGAAATGCGCAGCCTTGATGGCAAATATGACAAATACAACCCCATAGTGCAGGAATGTCTCGATGAGATTCTCCACGGAGGCTTCCTCAAGGAAAACGCCCTTTTTGAAAGCGTGAGCACAAGCGGCGAATTTGTGGACACTCCCAACGGCCGCATAGTAAACCCTGGTCATAGCCTTGAGGCGGCATGGTTTGTAATGAGCGAGGGTCTGCTCTCGGGCAATGACGAAGCCATCGCGCTTGCCAAAAAGATAATCGACATCACTCTCCCCATGGGCATCGACCCCAAACACGGCGGCATCATTGCTTTCACCGATGTGTCGGGCAAGCCTCCCGTGCAGCTTGAGTGGGACATGAAGCTGTGGTGGCCACAGTGCGAAGCCATGATTGCACTTCGCATGGCACATGACATCTTTGGTGAGGACAAATACCTCGATGCCTACAATGCACTCAAAAAGCTTTGCGAGGAATGCTTCATCGATGCGCAGTGCGGCGAGTGGTATGGCTATCTTCACTATGACAATACCCCCTCCACCACTCTCAAGGGCAACATCTTCAAAGGTCCGTTCCATATTCCGAGATTCTATATGATTATGTCGGCAATGGATGACGGCGATGTGATGAAATATTTTAATGTATAACAAAAATGCAGGAATCATGCGATTCCTGCATTTTTTATGTCTGAAAAGTCTTTTATATAATAATCGGTTGCCGCTTTAAGCTCGGCGGTGTATTCCTCTGATGATTTGTCATACACTCCGCACACCATCATGCCCGCTTCTTTGGCGGTTGTGCATGCGCCGAGGTTATCATCAAAAAAGAGAATATCACTCTCTGCCATGCCAAGCTTTGATGCCACCATGTGATAAATCTCGGGGTCAGCCTTGGTGGTGGCAAAGTCATCACATGACCACACATTGTCAAAGAGGTCATACAGCCCAAGCCTTTTGAGGCAGGGGTCAAGGGTGATGTGAGGGCTTGCAGTGAGCACATTGAGCCTGGCGCCCTGCTCTTTGAGAGTGGAGAGCACATCTGCCACATGCTCCTTGGCAGGGATATTGTTGAGGTATTCGTGCAGGGCATATTTGCCCATGAGAGCAACGATGTCGTCCTCTGCCATGTCAAGCCCCATGCCGATAAAATGCCGCGCTGTGCCCATAAGGCCGAGCGGCGTGATGGTCTTTACAATATCATCACCATAGGCGATGCCGTTTTCATCAAGAATGCGGAGCATGAGCCCCACAAAGGTGGGCATGGAATCGACCAGCGTGCCGTCAAAATCAAAAAGAAAGGTTTTGTGCTTCAATTGTGTCATCTCCTGTGCAATGTCTTTTTTTACATTATAGCACAAAAACTCGCGATTGTACAGTAAATGTTTGCAATTATTGTTTTTTTATAGTAAAATATATTCAGAGGTGACGAAAGTGAAAAACCTTTATGAAATAACGCATAGAACAGTGGAAGCTCCGTCCAACAAAAACTTCATGCTGCATATTCATGATAACTATGAGATTTTTCTCTTTTTGGAGGGCGACACAAAATATATTATAGAAGAAAATGTGTATTCCCTTAGCCCGGGTGACCTTATTGTCATACGCAAAAATCAGATGCACAGGGCATATCACAACACCCCCACGAGGTATTCGCGATTTGTGCTGAATGTGGCGCCCGAATTTTTTGCCGAGCAAAGGTGCAGCGAGTATGAAGCCGACTTTGCCAATCCGCCAAGCGGAGTGGGCGCAAAGATAGATGCCGAGACAGTGAAGATGAGTGGCATCTATGACGCCTTCATGAGGCTGGGCGAATATATGAAAACCAATCAAAGCGAGGATAGCCCCATTGTGAGAAGTGTGATTGTGGAGATATTGTATCTTATAAACAATATCGAATCCTACTCCAAGGAAGACACATCTGACAATCAGCTCAAATCGGTGATTCAATACATCAACCGCAATTTTGAAAAAAACATCACCCTCGACATGCTCGAAAAAAAGTTCTTTATTTCCAAATATCACCTTTGCCACATCTTTTTGAAGTCCACAGGGCTCACAGTGCATCAATACATAACAAGCAAGCGCCTTGCCCTTGCGCTTGAGCTTATAAAGAGTGGCAAAAGCATCACTCAGGCAGCGTCGCTCGCAGGCTTTTCAAGCTATTCATCATTTTTCAGAGGCTACAAAAAGCTCTATGGTTCATCACCCAAACAGGTGAAAAAACAAGGTGGGGTGTTTGAGTGATTAAACTGAATAATATAAAAAAATCCTGTCATAAGACAGGATTTTTTGTTTGTAAAAACTGAAGATTAAATATTCTTTGAAGAGCTGTTGCGCAATTTTTTGGATAGTTTATCTGCATAAAGCATCTCATCTGCATACTTAAATGCTTTTTCAGAATTGTTTTTGATTATTGAATATCCTTTTGATAAACTTATATTTCCATCCGTTGCAAGACGCTTTTTTAGAGCAAGCAACTGTTCAATAATTTCATTTTCAGAAACACCTTCAGCCAAAACCAAAAATTCATCTCCGCCTATGCGAAAAACCTTATATTGGAAATCAGAAAAAACTTCCAAAAGTATTTTAGCTACATTCTTCAGCACAACATCTCCTGCTAAATGTCCCTCTGTATCATTGATTGTTTTGAAATCGTCAACATCAAAAAGAATGATCCATCTTGATTCTTTTTGGATATCTATTTCGGTTTTATTAACATATAAATTGTATGCGTTTCTGTTATAAATCCCTGTTAAATCATCTGTAACAGCAAGTTTATGCCACATATTTGCTTCATCAACATATTTGATTTTTTTATTAATGATGCGGATTTTTAATAGAAGTTTTATCATAATAACTATAAGTAATACTGTTATGATTGTTGTCATTGCTAATAATGTGTTCATTTTCTGCTCCTGATATTTTGTGTTATTGTTATGTGATGGCGGATATTATTTAAATAAATTATTCAATCAAGTAATTATACTCAATTTTTTGAGTATTGTCAATACTTTGAGTATGATAGAATTATTTAGGTGATGAAAATGATTACTTATAAACCATTTTACGACACTTTGTTTAAAAAAGGATTGACAGAATATTATTTGATTTTTAAGCAAGGATTTTCTGCAAACACTCTACATCGTATAAAAAAAGGCGAAGCAATAAGCACAAAGACGCTTGATGCACTTTGTTATGTTCTTGATTGTGAAGTCGAAGACATTATTAAATTTGAAAAAGAATAGCACTTGATTGTAATTGACAAATCAAGTGCTGTTTTATATGTGCTGGCAGTCATGCTTCTCATTGCGGACACAAACCCAAAAAAATACACACTCTGACGAGTGTGTATTTTTTTCAAGAGCCGAATGGTTTAGATGAATTTCAATTATTGTTCTTTTTTGTAGTGTTAATTGAAGAAATCAATATTTTGCGAATTGTACCGCATTGATTATATAAATCTTTCACAGTTTCTCTATCTAAAATTTCCGACTTTACAAAAAGTTCGAGCCAATATTCTGTTTCATAACATTCTTTTAAAGCAATCTGTAATTTTGCAATAAAATCATTCTTTCCGTGGGCATAGTTTGCTTCATGAATGTTTGCCCCGATTGATGTTGAACTTCTCTCTAACTGATTTACAAGTGAATAATGCCCCTTTATCGTTTCACATAATTTAATGATTTTTACTGCAAAATCCGTAGATAAATCTACAAGTTTGTTTTCCTTCATAATGTAACACCTCTGCTAATATTCTATCACAGAATAAGTAACATGTAAATATTTAATGAAATATCAACTCCGTTGATATGAAATAATTTACTCCGTAAATTGTGAAATAGAAAGCTGACGCTTTCTGTGAAATAAAATAAATCCTCTTTCACACGCCGTAGGCGTATTTCATATTGCGTAGCAATATTTCACGCACGAAGTGCATTTCACAAATCCTGAAAGGATTTATTTCATTGAAAAAGCGACTTGTCAAAACAAGTCGCTTTTTCTGGAAGAGCCGAATAGTTTAGATGCCGTATGATTTTAATAAAGCATTTGATATAAGGCAAATATTAAATAGTTGCTTTGCCTCTACAGGGAGTCGACACCAAATTTAATCTCATTAAATTTTCGTTTTGATTTCTCTGTATAAATTTTCTGCATAACATGCAAACCCATCGTCATTTGGATGCAATCTTAAATCTGCATAACATTTTTCTTCTTTGGGAACAAAATCAAAACCTGAAATTACTGTAATATTTTCTATATCCGTCACAGCCTTTCTTATTCCCTGCTCAACTTTTTCAAAATAACCAAATTCTCTATATTCACCCATGTCTTTTCTCCAAATTGGCGTAATTGCAAATATTTTAGAGTCCGGATAACTTTGTGATATATTTGTATAAAAAGCTTTACATTTGTATTTAAAAGTTTCTTCGTCTATATTGCTCCAATCATTTGTACCATATGCCACAGTTATGTAATCCGGCGCAAATGATTCCTTGAGTTTTGCCAGTTGAGGAAAAAACCGTTCCCCGCCTATTGCTTTATTAAATTCCTCGGCACCGAGCAGTTCGGCAACTTTTGCAATATAACGATTTGAAGGACGCAATGCATCGTACCCATGCGTTATTGAATCTCCATATGCTATCAATTTCTTTTTAGGCTTTACTGCCTCAATAAAAGCATTATCGTCGATAGAAATCTCTTCGATTAATGTTTTAACCGACCAAGGAAGATGAACGCATACGGTCTTTTCACCTTCACCCAACTGAAACTTTTTTGAAAAATCACCCAAAGGTAGCTCCATCTGTGTATAATCTTGTGGCAACTCAATATTAGAAAAGTTATCAATATAGCCTATAGGATTTCCATCCACAAAAACATCAACTGAAAAGTATTTTCGCGTAGAGCAATTCATTGTTTTAAGCTTTAGAAATAAATTTTTGCTATCCGTTTTAAACAAAAATTTGATTCCAGATGTATAAAAAGTTTTATCATAAAAATCCTGATTAGTTTCTTTGTATAACATTTCCTGTTCCTGTGTAAACCTTTTCAATAAGAGCATTGTGTTTTCTTCTTGAAAATTCACTGCTCCTGTTGTGATTTCTTTTACTTGATCAAAGCTTAATTTCATAATATTACCTCTCGCCTTCAACAATACATGGTATTCCTTACTATAATAACTGTATAACCCAGAAGCCTATATTTTTTAGTGATTATGGGATATAATGTTTAGATGCAACTATTTTTAGCTATTTTATTCAGTCAATATAGAATTTTGGTTTTTTTCCTTCAAATATTAATTTATATAATTCAGAAATCAAATATTCAGGACAATCCGAATAACAGTTGACAGTATCTCCGCCTCTGTGATTAGTAAGAGATACATTGTCAAGAAAAACAAAAGGACTATCCTGCGGAAGCGGTTCTACAGGGAATACTTCCAAAGCGGCTCCTGTTATTTTCTTTTCTTCAAGTATTTTTGCAAGATAATCATAGTCAACCATATACGCACGAGCCGTGTTTACAAATACTGCAGTCGGTTTCATAAGGTCAAACTGTTCCTTGCCAATAATGATCTCTTTTTTCTCATTTCTTGCGTGAAGTGAAACTATATCAGATTCTTTCATTACGGTTTGCAGGTCTGTAAGTGTCACATTATATTTAATAATGTCAGGATCATCAGGCGTTATGGCCGGATCGGTTGCTATAATATTAACATGAAAAGGCTGAAGCTTTTCAGCGACAAGTCTTCCGATTGTACCAAAACCTACAAGTCCGATAGTTTTTCCTCTTAATTCGTAAACCCTTCCTACATTCGGAAAGTTTTCGCGCCATCTACCTTCTTTTAAGCTCATATGAGCGCGTGCCATATTTCTCGTTTCGCTGATCATATGACCAATCGTAAGTTCTGCGACAGCGTTTCCGTTGTGACCGGGATTGTTAAGAACAGGTATTCCCAGTTCTTTTGCGGCTTTTAAATCAACATTTTCTGTTCCACCTCTGTTTGAAAGTATGTATTTGAGATTAGGCGCCGCCATCATAAGTTCTCTCGGTACGGGACATAAATGCACCATAAGTAAATCCGCTTCTTTTACAGCATCATAAATTTCTTGTGAAAGTTCATACGCATGCGACCCGTTTGTCTCAATATTGTGTACCATTACTCTCATTTCTTTTCTTGTCTTTGCACCAAAATATGGGTTTGCAATAAGTTCTATGCCCTCAAATTTTGCCAGACAGTCAGCGTAAAAAGACTCTTTCATAAAATGGTCGCTTATGCAGACGATTTTCATTGGTTTGCCGTTTATGGCCAAGTTAATTTTCTCTTTCATTTTCATTCTCCTCTTTTAGAAATTTATCAAAAAAACTTATTAATTTTCTTGACATATGCTTATAATTCCATTATAATCAGAGTATGACACAAAAAAATATGCATTTCAATACTTCTACAACAAATAAGAAATTCTCAAAAATTATCAAAATAGGAGACTTTTCTAATGTATCAGAAAGAACGTTTTAAAAAAATAATGGATATTCTTAATAAATACAGCTACGTTACTGTTAAATATCTTACCTACGAGCTTGGTTACAGCACCGCAACATTAAATCGCGACCTGAATGTTTTAGAAGAAAAAAAGCTTATCACTCGAAGC
>JAFYUA010000116.1 GCA_017549745.1 Clostridia bacterium
AAAAGCGTGCAGGGTGAGGCAACATTTACAATATCAGATGTTAACACCTCGGGCAAAAAAATAGATGTGTTTTTCATAGATAACTGGAGCACCTATATTCCATACTTTGAAAAACAGCTGGTTGAATAATGTTTGAAACAACAAAGGTTGTTTTAATATATCCCAAGAGGAGGAAATAATAATGTTAAAAAGTATTAAAAAACTCATGGCAGTTATGATGTCGCTTTCACTTCTTGCAGGCATGCTTGCAATCCCGGTGCTTGCCGACACTGCATCTGATGTGACAACAGTTGGTTTGGAGGAGGTTAAAGTCAGCGACAAATACGCTTATCTGAGGATTCAGGTTCTTGAAGATTCAATTGCTGTGTTCTCCAATCCCTATGACTCGAGCTATTACATAAGCTCTTCAACTCTGCTTTCAGCTCTTAAATCAAATAATGGTTATACACTGTCTTATGTAAATAGTGTTGATGGAGACGACGCTTCAACAAAGCATGTTACAGGCGGCTACATAAAAGCTGTGAAAGACGGCGCAGATACTGTATATATTCCGATTGTAAGCAAAGCTCATCAGGTTGATACAATACAGCTTGGGTGGTCAGGCAGAGGTTGGAGCGAGACTGGCACCGAAGGAACAAGCAGCAGACCCAGTGTTCAATCTATTGGCGGCAAACCGGCGCCGAAATCCGGTGAGGCGGGATATGACGATTCCTGGACAAGAGGTGTGGTGGTTAGTGCGACAGGCGGCACTGGCAATTGGCTTGCGAAGCTTCAGGGTAATAAAGATGAAGCCAATACAAATAATGTCGCAGGCTGGATAGATAACTATGACACCACCTTCACCTATGTGTTCAATTTCTTTGCCGAAAATGTTGCTATGCCTATAGTATATGCAAATGAAGTTCTTGTCAGATTTGATTCAAATGGTTATCTGGAATACAGATCCGGTGGTGCAGGCAGTGAGACCACACAGTATATTAAAACAGATTACAAAATCACAGCAAACAGATGGCATCAGCTTGCCATAACATTCTGTAGCGGACGCTGGCGTCCATATATATTTCTTGATGGAGTAAATGTTGTGGGTTCTAAATTATGGTATGACTGGAAAGTCGGTGAAGTTGCCATTGGTGCAGACAAGAGTGTTACCGGTGCAGTCTATTTCAACGATGTGCGTTACTACGAGGGCTATTATGATCCCAGTGCTGAAATTATCACAGCTGCACCGTCTGCAGGCAATGTGAAAATCGACACCAAAAACAAAGTAATTTATTATGCAGGCATTTCCGAGCTTGACGCTCTCAAATCATCCATTAAGGAGCATTGTGATGCTTCGGCTGTTAATGTGTATGAAACACCTGCCTCAAAGACTTACACAGCGGCAACAACTCTTAACAATGCCAACAACGTTGTGGTTCTCACTTCACCCAACGGTTTGCGTTACGACTACTACACTCTTGCGCAAATGGATATGTCTGACATAGTATTCAATGTGTCAAACGGCAGCATCAAGGCATCTGTAGCTGTGTTTGATTCAGGTGTTAATGCATCCAAGCTCTACATTGCAGCATATGATGGCACAGAGCTTATGGGAATTGATGTAGCAAATGTTACTGCCGACGGCACCATTGCTGATGCACAAATTGCATATAATAGCTCACTCACCTACAAAGCTTTCCTTTGGGATGCATCATCAAACCCCGTTGCTAAGGCTGAATATTAAAGAATTAAATAACAACGAAAAATAAATTTAGCATTATGAGGTGACAAATTATGACAAGAGGCAATATACAGCTTGCTTCAAACGAAAGATTTGCAGGCAGCTATGAAATCCCTGCCGAAAAATTGCAGCAAGCAATCAAATCTGCCACCGACAAGCTCTATTCGGTAGCAGAGAGGTTGGGTATCTCGAATTTTCCCGCAAGCAGAAATAAGAGTTATATACCTTGTGAGAATAACAACTGGACACACGGAATGTACACAGGCTCTTTTTTGCTCGCCTATGAGCTTACGGGCGACAAGAAGTTTCTGGAGGTTGCCACATCTCAAATGGCTTCCTACCAAAAGCGTATGGACGAAAAAATCAAGCTTGATGACCACGATGTAGGCTTTGTGTATGTTCCATCCTGTATTGCATATTACAAGGTCACAGGTGATGAAAGCATAAGACAGCTTGCAATCGAGGCAGCAGAGCATCTCTATGACTACAGCTTTTCCAAAAAGGGCGGCTTTGTAATTCGCTCGGCATGGCGACTGCAGGATTATGACGCCAACCGCACAATGATGGACACAATGATGAACATTCCGCTGTTTTATTGGGCATGGCAGGAAACCGGAGACCAAAAGTTTTATGATGCAGCCAACTCTCAGGTGGATATTACCGAAAGACTGCTTATGAGAGCCGACGGCTCTTCCTATCATCACTATCAGTTTGAAATCGGCACCCACGCTCCTGTCAAGGGAGTCACCTTTCAGGGACACCGCGACGAATCCACATGGTCGAGAGGTCATGCATGGGGCATATCGGGCTTCCCCATAGCCTATAGCTACAACAATGACCCAAATCTGCTTTTGCTTCACAGAGACGCCGTGTACTACATGCTTGACCATCTTCCCGAAGACTTTGTTCCCTATTGGGATTATGACTTTATAAGCGGTGACGAGCCACGCGACAGCTCGGCGGCAGTTATTTCAGTTTGCGGACTTTTGGAAGCGTGCAAATATCTTCCCGATTCTGCACCCGAAAAAGCCATCTACAAAACAGCTGCCCACAAAATGCTCGGCAGCATCATCGACAACTATGCAGGCGACATAGGTGAACCCTATGACGGACTTGTGGCTCATGTTGCAGGGGCTGTGCCTATGAATTCGGGACTTGATATGTGTGCAACATATGGCGATTTCTTCTATTTGGAGGCACTTTTGCGTTTCACTAAACCCGACTGGAAAAGATATTGGTAATTTATAAGGAGAAAATGAAATGAAAAAATATTTGAAAATCATCAGCCTTATTTCAATGCTTGCCATAATAGCAGTAGCTTTTGCAGGTTGTGGCGGCAAAGAGGAAACAAAGGCTACAACCGACGGAAAATCATTTACTTATTGGGCAGTTATGAATCCGACTTCTGCCAATCTCATCGCAGACTACAGCGAAATGATGATGTATCAGGAGCTTGAAAAGCGCTCGGGTGTTCACATTGATTTTATTCATCCTATTCAGGGCTCCACAGGAAGCGAAGCTTTTCTTACCATGCTCTCGGGCGATACACTGCCTGATATGGTAGAATACGACTGGACCACCTATACAGGCGGTGCTCAGCAGGCAATAGATGATGAGGTAATTATCAGCCTCAATGACTATCTTGAAGAGCACGCTCCCAATTACAACGACTATATGAACGGCGAAAAAGGCAAAGCCAACAACAACCTCTATAAACTCCAGAGCACAACCCACGCAGGTCAGCACTATGGCTTTAATGTGTTAAATATTGGCTCAAGCCGTATCTTCAATGGTCTTTGCATAAGGGAAGATATGCTCAAAAAATGGGGTATGGATATCCCTGAAACAATTGATGATTGGACTGCCGTTTTTGCCAAGGCAAAAGCCGAGGGCTTTTCCAAGCCACTCACAGGTGTGAACTACGATTTTTCGTTTACAGGCAGCACAGCATTCTTTAACACCGCATTTAATGTTGGTAAATATTACTACATTGAGGACAACAAGGTGGTGTTATCCGCTTTTCAGCCAGGCTTTAAAGAATATATAGCGCAGATGGCAGAATGGGCGAAGCTCGGCTATATAGACACGGGCTTTGTAACCAACGATTCGGCTAAGGTTGAGGGTAACCTTGCCAACAGTATATCCATAGCGGCAGTTGGCGGCGTTGGCGGTGTAATAGGCAAGGTTGTGCCTGCTGCTCGCCAGAATAATCCTGAGTTCACTCTCATTGCCTGTCCGCTTCCTGTAAGCGAAAGAGGCAAAACAGCTGAGTATCGCTCCATGACAGGCGAAGCAGGTCCTCTTGCAATTGCCATTACCACAGCTTGCGGTAATTATGAAAAGGCAGTGGAGTGGTGCGACTATCTCTACAGTGACGAAGGTATGGTGCTTCATGCATTCGGTATTGAGGGCGACACCTTTACCATTGAAGAAACTGACGGCGAAAAGCACTATGTCTACACCGACAAAATTTTGATGCCCGAAAATTCAGGAGTGAATTCTATCGGCGAAGCGCTCTATAAATATATGCTTCCTGCCAATCATCCCGGTCTCAACCAGCATCCCGACTATCTAAACGGCTGGTATGAGCTTGATGAACAGAAGCAGGCAATTGCAATGTGGAATGATGAAGAGGGCATTGCCAATGCAAAAGCTCATTTCCTCCCCACGCTTGACTACACCGAGGAAGAAGCAAGTGAAAAAACAGATATCATCGAGATTGCTGAGGCAGAACTCGAAATTGCAATCACAGACATCATTCTTGGCAGAAAATCTATTTCTTCCTATGATGAAGCTATAAAAAAGGCTAAAAATAACGGCTTTGACAGAGTGCTTGAAATCATGCAATCTGCCTACGACAGATATCTTTCCAAATTAAGCTGATTCTCAGTACCTCTATTTAACCCGAAGATATCCTTGCTTTTGCGGGGGTATCTTTGCGTTAATTTTGAATGCACCAAGAAGAAATGAGGTAAGATTATGAAAAAATATTTGATTTCGGATAGCGGTAATTTTTATAAAGCAAATCTTCATTGTCATTCCACCATTTCCGACGGCAGGCTTACCCCCGAACAGCTCAAAAAAGCTTATATGGAGCATGGCTATTCCATTCTTGCCTACACCGACCACGATGCTCTGATTGGGCACAATGACCTTACCGACGAGAATTTTCTGGCACTCAACGGGTTTGAAGTGGAGATAACCGAGGGTATGGGAGATATGGGAAAAGACTGTCACATTTGCTTTGTGGCACTAAAGCCCGACAATCTCATTCAGCCGTGCTATCACCGCACAGAATATATGTATACAAACGAAAAGAATTATAGGGATCAGGTTCTGTTTGATGAATCAAAACCTGATTTTGAGAGAATATATTCTCCTGAATGTATAAGTCAGATGATGAAAGAGGGTAGGGACAACGGATTTTTTGTGACCTACAATCACCCGACATGGTCTATGGAAACCTACAACGAATACAGCAAATATGAGCATATGCACGCCATGGAAATCTGCAACTATGGTTGTGTGGCATATGGCTGGCCTGAATACAACGAGAAGGAATATGATGAAATGCTCAGATGCGGCAAAAGAATATTCTGCATTTCAGCAGACGATAATCACAACTGCCATCCACCCCAGTCGAGGCATTACGATTCTTTTGGCGGATTTATAATGGTTAAGGCAGAAAGGCTTGAATACAAAACCGTTACCGACGCTCTGCTGGCAGGAAACTTCTATGCGTCTCAGGGACCCGAAATATATGACCTTTGGCTTGAAGATGAAAAATTATACATTACCTGTTCCAATGCAAGCAGCATAGTGCTTGGCACAGGCAGACGCCGTGTAAAAGCTGTTTACCGCGAAAACGGCGAAGCTTTGACCAAAGCTTGTTTTGACATCAAAAAAGAGGATATATATGTCAGAATAACCGTGACTGACCATAGCGGTCTTCATGCCAATACCAATGCATACTTTACTGATGAGCTGCTGAGAGACTGACAGGGAGAAATACAAATGGACACAAAGGCTGTGATTTTTGATAAAGACGGAACCCTTTTGGATTTTGATGCATGCTGGCTAAAAATTGCCGACTATGCCATAGCAGATATTATGGAGCAATTTAATGCGCGAGATATTCCTGCGGACGAAGTGGTGAGTGCCTTAGGCGTATGTAACGGCATAGCTTCAATCTTGGGTGCACTTTGCTGTGGGACATACACTCAGATTGGCACTATAATTCATAATATATTTGAACAATACAAACACAACTTCAATGAAGATGAGGTTATTGCTGCAACTATTGATGCCTTTGAAAACAATAGCAACAAAGGCGAGATAAAAGCTGCATGTGATAATATTGCCGATGTATTGCTGACTTTGAAAAGCTACAATCTGAAGCTGGCGGTGGTGACGACCGATACCCACAGCAGTACAATGAAACATCTGGAAGCACTTGGAATCAAGGATTTGTTCGATGCAATTTACACTGATGATGGCAGCTTCCCTGCCAAGCCCCACCCGTTTTGTATCAATGACTTTTGCGAGCGAGAAGGTCTGCTCACTTCACAGGTTGTTATGGTGGGAGACACGCTAACCGATGTAAGCTTTGCACACAACGGCGGAATAGATATGATAGGAGTTTCCAAAAGCGAAGCAAACACAGCTATCTTAAAAAATAAAACACCTATTGTTGTGCCCGATATTTCCTATGTGTTGGATGCAATCAAGCAGCAAGGAGACTAACCATGGATTTGAAGCTTTCCAAATACATAATTCCATCAATAATATCTATGGTGCTCATAGGTACATACACAAACATTGATGGCTTTTTTATAGGCAACACTGCAGGCGATGACGGCTTGGCAGCAATAAACATTGTATGGCCGATTGTGGCTCTTATAACCTCAATTGGCACAGGCATCGGTGTTGGCGGCTCTGTTATGCTTGGCAGCTTCCGCGGCAGAGATGATAATAAGTCGGCAGAACAGATAAAAACAACCATGCTTTTGATGCTTTTAGTAGTGGGCGTAATTTCAGGACTTTTGCTGTGGATTGTATCCAGACCCCTGCTTGAACTTATGGGAGCTTCCGGCAGAGTGCTTGCATACTCTGTTGACTACTCAGATATAATCTGTCTTGGGTCAGTGTTTCAGATTATGGGTTCGGGTCTTGTTGTGCTTCTCAGAAATGAGCAAAAGACATATTTTTCTATGTTTTGCTGCATCGCAGGACTCATTGTACATTTGCTGCTCGACATACTTTTAGTGGAGAATTATGCTCTTGGCGGAGTGGCGGTTTCAACTGTTGCTTCACAGGCGGTTGTTATGATAATGAGTCTTTTTGCGCTCAGATTCGATATAAAAGCTAAAATTAAAAAAAACAATATCATTTCCATCCTCAAAGCCTCCACATCGCCACTGGGCATAAATTTTGTGCCGTCAGTTGTGCTTTTGTTCACAAACTACTTTGCGCTTTTATCGGGTGGAACAGCAGGTGTGAGTGCTTATGCAGTTATGAGCTATGCAGTGTACACCTTCGATTATATATATCAAGGCGTCTGTGATGGTATTCAGCCCATAATCAGCTATTGCTGGGGTGCCGGCAATCAAACCGACAAAAAACGGGCAGTCAGAGCAGCTGTCATAATACTTGCAGCATTCACAATACTTTTTATCCTGATAACTCCCGGCTTGATTTTTATTATGCCTGAGTTGTTTGCAGTTTCAGACGCTGCTGCTAAAATGATGAATACGGGCTTTGTTATTTATGCTGTTTCATATCCCTTTAAGGCAATAGTCAAGTTTATATGCTCATATTATTATTCCTGCGGCAAAACAAAGCTTTCAAATGTTTTAATTTATATTGACCCTGTTATATTTACTCCAATGCTGTTGGCTGTACTTTCAAAGCTTTTTGGCATAAATGGCGTATGGTTGTCTATGACATTGGCTCAAGCTTTAGTTGCAGCTTTGGGATTGAGCTTATTATATAAAAAACATAGCAATAAATAAGTATATTTACAACGAAAGGATTTTAATTATGTTTGAATTTGGATTTTATGAAAAAGAAATAACGCCTCCTCTCGGTTGTCCTATCCCCGGATATTTTAATCTGCGCAGGGGCTCCGATGTTCTTGACAGGCTTTATGCAAGAGCTGCTGTCGTAAGAGAAGACGGCAATACCGTTGCTCTCATTTCAATAGATGCCTGCACAGTTGAAAAGGCGGTTGTCGATGCCATAAAATCACGTGTAGAAGAATACACCGGCATTGCAGCTTCCAATATACTTGTTGGCTACACCCACACCCACACAGGTATGCCACGCAGTGATTATGCAGGCGGCGATGAAGTTGCAACAAAGAGCAGCGAAGGCTTCCATACAGTTGTTACAAAGCTCATTGCAGACTGTGCAATACTTGCATATCAGCGTTTGCAAAAAGCCACACCTGTGTTTGGCAAGGGTGAAGTGAGTGGCATTTCGTTTTGTAGAGACTACTTTATGAAAAACGGAACTCCTCAGACCAATCCCACGCGCACCAGCCCCCAAATCGAAGGCCCTGTTGCTGACACCGACAATGAGCTTCCTGTACTTTTTGTTAAAGATGAAAACGACAAGCCTCTTGGTGCAATTCTTGGCTTTGCATGCCATCCTGATTGCGTAAGCGGTGATAAATATTCCGGAGATTATATTTCAGAGCTTTCTATTCAGCTCAAAAAGACATATGGTGACGATTTTGTAAGCGTATATCTTCTCGGTGCCTGCGGTGACATTAACCACTTTGATGTTTCCAGAGAATCTGACCCATCTGACCACTATCGAAAAATGGGTCGTAAGCTTGCGGGTGAAGCCCAAAAGATTGTTGCTTTTGCTGAGCCTCTCAAAGAAAGCGGTGTGAAGGCTTCTTTTGAAACAATCACAATCCCCAGAGTTCACATCAGTGATGAAAAGATTGCCCAGGCTCAGCACTATATTGATACTGTAACTGAAATGAAGGGCGTAAAGCTTGCAGCCGATGGCACAGATCCCGAACAGTATAACCTTGCAATGTCAAAAAGGCTTATGAACTTTCTTAATACAACTCCCGAAAGCTTCGAGGTTCCCGTTCAGGTAATTCAGATAGGCGAGTTTACTCTGTATGCTTTTCCTTCTGAGGTTTTCTGTCATTTCGGTAAGCTCGTAAAGCAGGGCGACGGCACAGGTTGCTGTATGGTTTCCACACTTTGTAACGACTCATTTGCATACGTTCCGACACGTGATATGTTCTATGACACAATCTATGAGTCCCGCCCCGGTTCTAATCAGCTTGATAAGGAAGCCGGCTATATTATGGCAGAAAAGCTTGTTTCCATGAAAAAGCAATAATTTAATATTTGGGGCAAGCGAAGGAAGAGAGGTTAAGATATGCAAATTTTCAATCTTACAGTTAAACAAATGTTGATGATGTTTACTCTGATTTTGGTTGGCTTTCTGTTGAGAAAGAAGAATATTCTGTCTGATAATGCAGGCACTACAATGGCGAAGATGGAAACTTATATTTTTGTTCCGGCACTCACCCTTTTTACTCAAATGAGCAAGTGTACTGTTGAAAATTTCATGGAGAATGCCTCTCTTATATTGTATGGATTCATAATAGTTTTAAGTGCCATTATTCTTTCATATCCCTTATCAAAATGCTTTGTGAGAAAAAGAGGGGATTCACCTGAAAACTTATATCAAAGAAATATTTATAAGTATGCTTTGACCTTTGGAAACTATGGGTTTATGGGCAATTTCATAATTCTCGGTGTATGGGGAAGCGATTTTTATTATAGATATTCATTGTTTGTTTTTATGATAGGCATTTTATGCAATAGTTGGGGATTATATATATTGATTCCAAAAGAAAAAAATGCAAGTATGTGGAGTAATTTAAAAAAAGGACTTTTAACTCCGCCGATAATTGCTTTGGTTGTAGGTATGTCGTTTGGGCTTCTTAATCTAACGCAATATTTACCTCAATTTATGCTTGATGCATTTGACAGCGCCGGAAGCTGTCAGGGCCCGGTTGCAATGGTTCTTGCGGGTTTTGTAATAGGTGGATATAACCTTAAAGAGCTTATATTAAATAAGAAAGTGTACGGAGCCACATTCTTGAGGCTGATTGTTATTCCTGCTGCTATATTATACATATTGAAACTTTTAGGTATAAATGACGAGATAATGACATTGGCGCTGATTGCCTTTGCTACACCTCTTGGTTTAAATACAATCGTTTATCCAGCAGCTTATGGGGGAGACACAAAAACCGGAGCATCTATGGCAATGATATCACACACGTTATCTGTTATTACAATTCCTTTTATGTATTTGATATTTATAGTGCTGTTGTAAAAAGAACGCCCCAACTAAAATTTAATATAGAGTAAACGATAGAATGCGAATTGCAGAATAATGATGCTTTTTTGATGCTGTAGCAAACGGAATGGTTGAAAACAGATGAAATCATACGCGAAAAAAGTAATCGTTTTGCGCTGTCATAGCAGACCACAAGGCCACATAACTTTTGAATAACACAACAAAAAATGGCTCAAACAAAGCGTTTGAGCC
>JAFYUA010000117.1 GCA_017549745.1 Clostridia bacterium
ACCCACCAAAAAAGAAGTGAGAAGATTGAAAATTATAGTGTTGGGACAAAAGCTTCGGAATTTGCTTTGCATAAAATATATGAGCACTGCAAAAACAACCGCTGCAAGTCCATCGGGCACTGTGCCTCCAAAGAACACAGCAAAAGCACCTGCCGCAAGCATACTGCCGATGTATAGCTTTAGCTGAGTGGGTTTATAGTCCTTCAATGCCTCAAAGCTTTCTTCAAATTGTGCCTCGTCTATTTTGCCGCTGCATTTTGCACGGCTGAGGTCATTGAGCTTTTCAAGACGCGAAAAATCGGTGCAGGCAACAGACTCAAGACGCCTTAGCTGAGTGTGAGTGATTCCGCTTGTGTCTATGAGAGATATGATGATGTGTGCAGTAACTGCATACACATTGATTTTGCTTGCACCATATGAAACGCCGAGCCTTGTGAGCGAATCTTCGACGCGGTTGACTTCGGCTCCTGATTCAATCATCATTTCACCAAAATCTAAAAGAGTGTGCAGAATGTGGTCATAGCGTGAATGTGTTTCAGTAATTTTGAACACCCCCGTTGATTAATATTTATCTGTCAGATAATTTATTCGACAGATAGCCGAAAAATCCCCGCAGAATAGAAATGAATGAAAAATGATACAGTTTCAAAACTCCTAATC
Organism: Clostridia bacterium; assembly: GCA_017549745.1. Lineage (GTDB taxonomy): Bacteria > Bacillota > Clostridia > UMGS1810 > UMGS1810 > RGIG1828. Next base: position 661 of record JAFYUA010000117.1, read on the forward strand.
TGAGGGGATTATTTACCGGTTTTTAAACAGATTGCAAATTATTTGGAATCGGATCTGTCTACATAGTGAGTGTGAAGCAGTTCATGAGATTTATGGCCGCAGGGCTCACCAAGGAATTCATCATAGAGATTTTTGATGACAGGATTCTCGTGAGATTTTCTGATGGCAGCCTTTTCGTCTTCTGAATAAAGAGCCTTGGCTCTCTGCGCCTTAACATCAACTGTAGCTTTGGTGTAGGAATCTACGATAGGCTGACCGCCACCGTTGATACAACCACCGGGGCAAGCCATAATTTCTACAAAATCGTAGTGCTCACCGGCTTTGATTTTTTCAAGGATAATCTTTGCATTGGCAGTGCCATGAACAACAGCAACCTTGACATCTTTGCCTGCAATGGTGAGAGTAGCTTCTTTGATTCCTTCAAGACCGCGAACGGGCTCTATGTTGAGGTTGTCAAGAGGTTTTTTCTCAAGAACTTCATATACAGTTCTGATGGCAGCCTCCATAACACCACCTGTTGTGCCGAAGATAACGCCTGCACCTGTAGCTTCGCCAAAGGGTGAATCAAATTCTTCGTCAGGCAGAGAATTAAAGTCGATACCAGCCTGCTTAATCATTCTTGCAAGTTCTCTTGTGGTGAGTGAACAATCAATGTCGAGTGATCCGCTTGTGGAATGTTCGCTTCTGCTTGCCTCATACTTTTTGGAAGTACAGGGCATAATAGCAACGGAATAGATATCTTTTTTATCGATGTTGTTCTTTTCGGCATAGTAGGATTTGATTATAGCACCAAACATTTCCATGGGAGATTTGCAGGTGGAAAGATTGCCGATAAATTCAGGATAGTAGTGCTCGCAGAATTTAACCCAACCGGGTGAACATGAAGTGATGATGGGGAGATTTTCACCACTGGTGAATCTCTGAATGAACTCTGTGCCCTCTTCCATGATAGTGAGGTCGGCACCTGTGTCTGTGTCGAACACTTTGTCAAAGCCAAGTCTTCTGAGAGCTGCAACCATCTTGCCTGTAACGGGAGTGCCGATGGGCAGACCGAATTCTTCACCAAGAGCAGCTCTTACTGCGGGAGCAGTCTGAACTACAACATGTTTTTCGCTATTGTCGATTGCATCCATAACCTTGGGGATGTCGTTTCTTTCATAAAGAGCACCTACAGGGCATGATACGATACACTGACCGCAGAAAATACAACCAACATCTTTGATTTCCTTTTCGTAGGTGGGTGTAACATGAGTAGCAAAGCCTCTTTCTGCACAAGTGATAACAGAAACTGCCTGTTTGCTGCATGCAGAAACACATCTTCTGCAAAGAACACATTTATTGTTGTCTCTTACAAGTGAAGTGGAGGTGTTGTCAATGTCATATTTAACATTTTCACCTTCAAATCTGAGACCATCAACACCAAGCTCCTCAGCAAGATCCTGAAGCTCACAGTTTTTGCTTCTGATACATGTGAGACATTTCTTTTCGTGATTGGACAAAATGAGCTCAAGAGTGTCTCTTCTTGCTTCTCTTACCTTGGGAGTGTTGGTGTAGATTTCAAGACCTTCGCTTACAGGATACACACAAGCTGCCTGAAGAGCACGAGCGCCTTTGATTTCTACAAGACACATTCTGCAGGCACCAATCTCGTTGATATCCTTGAGATAGCAAAGTGTAGGGATTTTGATTCCAGCTTCTCTGGCTGCGTCAAGTATTGTGTAAGAAGCAGGAACACTGTAGTCTTTATCATTAATTTTTATATTAATCATACTCATTGTTAATTAATCTCCTTATCTCTTACTGATTGCGCCAAACTTACAGGAATCCATGCAGACGCCGCACTTGATACACTTGGAGGTATCAATGGTGAACGGATTCTTCACAACACCCTCAATAGCACCAACAGGGCACTTCTTAGCACACAGACTGCAGCCTTTACATTTGTCGGGCTCGATTACATAGGAAAGGAGCGCCTTACATACGCCTGCAGGACATTTTTTGTCTACAACATGGGCTACATATTCATCTCTGAAATATTTGAGTGTGCTTAAAATTGGGTTTGGTGCTGTCTGACCAAGACCACAGAATGCAGAATCTTTGATACTATAGCAAAGTTCTTCAAGCTTGTCGATATCTTCGAGAGTTCCTTTACCTGATGTGATTTTTTCGAGAATTTCAAGGAGTCTCTTTGTACCGATACG
>JAFYUA010000118.1 GCA_017549745.1 Clostridia bacterium
ATGGCTCAGCTCATGAATGCATATTCGCCCGATGATAAGCTGCTTGCTCTTCTTGGAGTAAAAGACTGCACCGAGGAGTGGGACATTTTGCACCATAGCCCCACAAGACTCGACAGAACCATGCACGCGCAGGGCTCGATATATCGCAAAGACAAACACGGCTACCACAATTCGGTAAACGGATATATGGTGACATTGGGCGATGGTATCATAGAGGATGAATGGACAGCCATCAGAGAGCGCGCGGCTTTAGCATATAAGGAGCTCCCCGAAGAAGTGCTTTGTCCCTCCTTGATATGGTCAGATAATGAATATAATGCTATGCTCCCGCAGTACATCAACACACGCCGCGCATCTACTCACAAGCTGATGTATGAGCTCAAAAACCGCAATGCATCGATTGGTGCAGTGGCAAGAGTGGAAGACTTAGACCAGCTCAGCACTGCTATAATTGCACCAAACTTTGACCTCATGAGCGAAGATGAACAAAAATCAATCCTTGCATACAAAAAAGCTCCTGTGATTGGTATTGCACCATATGAATACATTGCAAAATCAGGCATCAAATGCGACATATGCATAAAGGACAGTCTTGCAACATATGAGCTTTGTGTGTTTGCGCTCAATACTTTAGGCAGCACCTTTGACGGCATTGAAACTGAAATCAGCGGTGAAAAAATCTGTGAATGCACTGATGCATCAAAATGGGACGACCCATCATTCTTTAGAACTCACATGCTTTTCAGAGGAGTGTCGGAAGAATTCTGGAAGGTGTGTGCAAAGGTTATTAACGCTGCTAGCACTTCGCCGTTTGCATCAGACGACGCTCAGCTTTTGCCAATGATTATGAAAGACGGCAAATACAGAGTGTATGTGTACAATAGAGAGAACCGCTATATGAGAAGCAAAATCATGTGCACAAAGGCACTGAAATCAGTCAAGGCAGTGAGCAAATATCCCGTGATGCCGGTGAGATTTGTGTATCCGCCCGACCCCAATGCTCAAAAGCTCGACGGAGCAAAAGCAGATTCAATCCTCATCGGTATGGAAAGAAATCAAAAACCCGAAGGTTTTGTTGCCAAGGTACCCCCTTGCGGAGTTGCAATTTTCGATGTGGAGTTTGAATAGAACTATAGCTATCAGAATTATTTAACTTTGAGCGTCAGCTCAAAGATTGTTTTGACCTGTTTATTAAAAGAAAATCGAGGGTGTAATATTCTGCTTTGGCACAATAGGCGATGCAGAACTGAATACAAACAAAATCCTCAAAAAATATATAGCCGAATACGGCACAATTGAGATTGATTAGGAGAAATAACCATGATTAATACTGTTTTGGGTGAAATAAGTAAATCTGAACTCGGTATCACATCTTCTCACGAGCATATTTTCATTGATATGCGAAACTGCGTTGACATAACAGGCAACGAAATGCCTTGTTTTTATGACAAAGTAAACTGTGCAAACCGTGCCGAGGTTTTCAGTGACCCTTATGCCATTTTAGACAATGCGCTTTTGGATGATGTTGATGATGCGGTCAGCGAAATGCAATATTTCAGAGATTTTGGCGGGAGAACCATTGTTGACTGCACC
>JAFYUA010000119.1 GCA_017549745.1 Clostridia bacterium
CGTATGAATTAGCATACTTTTCGGGGTATAGCGCAGTTTGGTCGCGCGCGTGGTTTGGGACCATGAGGCCGGGGGTTCGAGTCCCTCTACCCCGATAGACTAAAAGTGCACTGAGTTTTCAGTGCACTTTTTATAATATAAAATTCTTTGGTGCTGCTTTCCGGAAAGCAGCACTATTTTAATGCAAACAATTGAAAAATTATATAATATATGATAAAATATGATAAAATGTGATAAGGAGTTTTACAAATGATTACAGGCGAACTCAAAAATAAAATAGATGCACTCTGGGATATATTTGCATCAGGCGGACTTGTTAATCCGCTTGATGTAATTGAGCAGATTACATATTTAATGTTTATACACGATCTTGATGCCACAGACAACACTAAAGCCAAAGAATGTGAAATGCTTGGCATTCCCCACAAAAGCATTTTTGCAGGTGATGTTCAAATCAGTGGGCACAAAGTCGACGGAGGAATGCTGAAATGGTCCAATTTCAAAGACCTTCCTGCTTCGCAAATGTATTCCGTGGTTCAGGAGCTCGTGTTCCCATTTATTAAAAACCTCCATGCAGATAAAGACAGTGCATACTCCAAGTATATGGATGATGCCATCTTCAAGCTCCCCACACCGCTTGTTCTTGACAAAGTAGTTTCAAGCCTTGATAACATCTATGAACTTATGAAAAATTCTTCTGATGTCGATGTGCGAGGCGATGTGTACGAGTATCTTCTCAATAAAATTGCACAGTCAGGTTTGAATGGTCAGTTCAGAACACCAAGACACATTATCAAAATGATGGTTGCTATGATGCAGCCAAAGCCCGTCGATGTTATATGTGACCCCGCTTGCGGTACAAGTGGATTTTTGGTATCTGCCGGTGAATACCTTAAAGAAAATCACAAAGACGAGATTTTCTTCAATAAAGAGAAAAAAGACCACTATATGAACTCGATGTTCTATGGCTATGACATGGACAGAACTATGCTCCGCATTGGTGCCATGAACATGATGACACACGGTATTGACAGTCCGTTTATCAAATATCGTGACAGCTTGTCAGACCAGAATACAGACAGAGAAAAATATTCCCTTATTCTTGCAAATCCCCCATTTAAGGGTAGCCTTGATGTAGATATCGTATCTGCTGATTTGCTCAAAACGTGCAAAACCAAGAAAACAGAGCTTTTATTCTTGGCACTGTTTATTCGCATGCTTAAAGTTGGCGGGAGATGCGCCTGCATCGTTCCTGATGGTGTGCTTTTCGGCTCATCAACTGCACATAAAGCAATCCGCAAGGAGATTATCGAAAATAACCGCCTTGAAGCTGTTGTATCTATGCCGTCAGGCGTGTTTAAGCCTTATGCCGGAGTTTCTACCGCTATCCTTATATTTACCAAAACAGGTCACGGCGGGACAGACAAGGTGTGGTTCTATGATATGAAAGCAGACGGCTACTCTCTTGATGATAAGAGAACGACTGTTTCTGAAAATGATATTCCTGATATTATCGAAAGATTCCATAATCTTGATAAAGAAGCAACCAGATCCAAAACCGAGCAAAGCTTCTTTGTGGACAAACAAGAAATTGTAGCTAACGATTATGACCTCTCAATCAATAAATATAAAGAGATTGAATATATACCTGTTGAATATCCTTCTACAACTGAAATTATGGCAGACCTCCACGAACTTGAAATGGAGATAGCTAAAGATTTGGCAGAATTGGAGGTACTGATAAATGGATAAAGAATTTAAATTTTTACTATATAAAGCAGAACAAGAAGACATTTCCGTAGATGCACTGGTTAAAGATGAAACAATTTGGTTGACCCAAAAAGCTATGGCGGAATTGTTTGATTGCACAAGTGATAATATCTCGTTGCATTTGAAAAATATTTTTTCAGAAGGAGAATTAGATAAAATTTCAGTTACCGAGAAAATCTCGGCAACTGCTTCTGATGGAAAAAAATATTTAACTCAATTTTATAATCTTGATGCTATCATTTCTGTCGGTTACAGAGTCAATTCCATTCGTGCAACTCATTTTCGAAAATGGGCAACCGGAGTCTTGAAAGAATTTATGATAAAAGGGTTTGCTATAGACGATGACCGATTGAAACAAGGGAAAACAGCTTTCGGGAAAGATTATTTTCGCGAATTGCTGGAACGCGTTCGCTCAATCCGTGCAAGCGAGCGTCGCATTTGGCAGCAAATTACCGACATCTATGCTGAATGTAGCATAGATTATGATCGTGCTGCACCAACGACCAAAGATTTTTATGCTATGGTTCAAAACAAGTTTCATTATGCCATCACAGGACAAACAGGCGCTGAAATCGTATATACACAAGCTGATCACACGAAAGAAAATATGGGTTTGACAACCTGGAAGAACGCTCCCGAGGGCAGAATCTTAAAATCTGATGTTAAAATTGCCAAAAATTATCTGAACGAAAAACAAATTCGCCAGTTAGAACGAGCAGTCAGCGGGTATTTTGATTATATCGAAGATCTTATTGAACGAGAAAACACCTTCACTATGGAGCAGTTTGCAAGTAGCATTAATGAATTTTTAGCTTTTCGTCGCTATGATGTTCTTCCTGATAAGGGAAAGATTTCTCATAAAGCGGCAGAAGAAAAAGCATTTGCAGAATACGACATTTTCAATAAAGGTCAAAAACTCGAATCGGATTTTGACAAAGCCACAAAAAAATATTTGAAGGGTGAATAAGATGCAATACGAAATCCCAAGGGATTGGAGGGAATAATGTGATGAGTACATTTTTGGATGTTCTTGAAGATGTGACAAAACGCGGAACTAAAATCCCTTTCAACCAATACTTACCCAACGGGAAGTATCCAATTATAGACCAAGGACAGAATAAAGTTGCCGGATATACCGATCAAGAAGAAGGATTGTTCACAGAAATCCCTGCTATTATATTTGGCGACCACACAAGAATAATAAAGTATGTTGATGAACCTTGCTTTTTGGGAGCAGATGGCGTAAAACTTCTTAAAGCGAAATCAGAGTGTTCAAATCACAAATATTTGTATTATGTTTTGTTAAATGCAAAAATCCCTGATACCGGATACAATAGGCACTTTAAGTGGTTAAAAGAGATTGATATTCCAATATATGACGAGAAAACACAGAGTAATATAGTAAATGAATTAGATAAAATAACTTATTTAATTAACAAACGAAAAATACAACTTGAAAAATTAGACGAACTTGTCAAAGCACGATTTGTCGAACTGTTTGGTGACCCTGTTGGCAATACAAAAAATCTTCCTAAAAAGACATTGCCTGAACTTGGAGAATTGGGTAGAGGTGTATCAAAACATAGACCACGAAATGCTCCTGAATTATTGGGTGGTAAATATCCCTTAATTCAAACAGGCGAAGTTGCCAATGCTGAATTGTATATTACCTCTTATGAAAATACATATTCAGAAATTGGCTTCAAACAAAGTAAAATGTGGGATGCAGGTACGCTTTGTATCACTATTGCTGCTAATATTGCTAAAACAGCGATACTTACATTTGATGCTTGCTTCCCTGATAGTGTTGTTGGATTTAACGCAAATGAACAGACTAATAATATCTTTATACATTATTGGTTTTCATTTTTTCAAGCTATATTAGAAGCACAAGCACCTGAGTCGGCCCAGAAAAATATAAATCTTAAAGTGCTAAGCGAATTAGAAGTTATTGTTCCTCCAATCGAAGAACAAATGAAGTTTGTATCATTCGTCAAACAGACCGACAAATCAAAAGTCGAAATACAAAAAAGTCTTGAAAAATTGAAACTTCTAAAAAAAGCATTACTGCAAAAATATTTCGGGTAAAGGAGAATATATAATGGAAAATTTAGCATCCATCATAATTTCATCAATTCTATCAGGCATATTGGCTACAGTTATCACCTTATGGTGGCAAAACAGGTCTGAAAAAATAAAAGTTAAAAGAGAAATTTTCACAACGATTATGGCATATCGCTTCAAAATTCCTCATGCCGAAAGTGTAAAAGCATTAAATTGTGTACAAGCAATATTTCATAATGATAAAGATGTTTTGAAAGCATGGAATAATTTTATAAATGCAGCTGATAAAAATCCGTTTATAGCACAAGATTTAACAGATGCTTACATCGTTTTACTCGAAGAAATTTCAAAAGTTTTAAATTATAATAATATAGTCTGGAAAGATATAAAAAATTATTATTATCCCGAATATTTAGCAAACGAAATGAACGATACCGAAAAATTAAGAAAGGCACAACTTGAAGCTGCACTTTCCAATGTTGATAAGATGAAATAACATAGCTATATTCAAGAAGGTGACCCCAAATGACCAACTTTGATTTCTTAAAATCTGACCCACAATTTGATACATTTGCAGATTCGGCTATAAATGCTGAAAGAATATTTCATATTGACCCCAAAATAGCTGCAGCCAGCTGTCGCACAGCAATGGAGAATGCTATAAAATGGATGTATACTATTGATTCAGATTTAAAGATGCCTTATGCCGATTCGCTTTCATGTCTTATGAGCACAGAAGAATTCCGAGGTATAGTAGACAAAGATATATTGACTCGTCTTACCTACATAAGAAAGACTGGAAATTTGGCGACGCATGAGTCAAAGCAGATTTCTGCTGAACAGGCTGCTTTGTGTATAGAAAACTTATTTATATTTATGGACTTTATAGATTATTGCTACGGCACGAACTATACCGAACACAAATTTGACAAAAGCCGTCTGATCCCTTTAAATGAAGCTGTCATTGTTGACAAATCAGAATTAGAAAAATTCATTAAAGGACCGGTCGAAGTTCCGTTTGACAGATTTTTTTATTCTGCCGGTTTCTCTGCAACAATTCCGCCTGCATACGCAGTACATAGAAAAGAACGACAGCAGACATATGCACCAAAGCCTCTTGAAGTTTCCGAATATAGAACAAGAAAGCTATATATCGACACCATGCTTCAAGATGCCGGATGGGTAGAAGATGATACCTGGGTGAACGAAGTTCCCATTTCAGGAATGCCAAATAAATCTGAAATTGGTTATGCCGATTATGTTTTGTATGATGACAGCCACAAACCCTTGGCAGTGGTTGAAGCTAAAAGAACATGCGTTGATGTGTCAAAAGGCAGACAACAGGCAAAGCTCTATGCCGATATTTTAGAAAAGCAGTATGGCAGGCGACCTGTTATATTCCTCACCAATGGCTTTGAAACAAGGATTGATGACGGGCAGTATCCCGAAAGAAAAGTTGCTGCCATTTATTCAAAGCGCGATTTGGAAAAAATGTTCAACCTCCGAAGAATGAGGACAAGCCTTAAAGCTGTGATGGTCGATAAAAACATTGCCGGAAGATATTATCAGGAAGCAGCAATAAAGAATGTGTGTGACGCTTTTGATAATAAAAACCGCCGAAAAGCTCTTCTTGTTATGGCAACAGGTTCGGGCAAAACAAGAACTGTTATTGCCCTTTGCAAGGTGCTTGCTGAACACAACTGGATTAAAAATATCCTTTTCCTTGCCGACAGAAATTCACTGGTGACTCAGGCAAAGCGTGCTTTTGTGAATTTGTATCCCGATTTGTCGGTAACAAATCTTTGTGAAGAAAAGGATAATTTTGCGGCACGATGTGTATTTTCAACCTATCAGACTATGTATAACTGCATAGATGAAGTGAAAGATGATGAAGGCAAGCTCTTTACAAGCGGTCACTTTGACCTCATCATCTGTGACGAAGCTCACCGTTCTATTTACAACAAATACAGAGATGTTTTTGGGTTTTTTGATGCTCCTTTGGTTGGACTCACTGCTACACCAAAAGACGAAATAGACAAAAACACCTATGAGATTTTCGAGCTTGAAAGCGGTGTGCCCACCTATGGATATGAACTTGACCAAGCCGTGAAAGACGGCTACTTGGTTAACTATGTTTCTATTGAGGCCAAGCTCAAGTTTTTGGAGGAAGGAATCTCCTATGATGACCTTTCCAACGAAGAAAAAGAAGAATATGAAAATAAATTTACCGACGAAAACGGTGAGCTGCCTGACCACATAAATGCAACGGCACTCAACGAATGGGTATTCAATGAGGACACCATCAAACAGGTGCTCCACACTTTAATGACCAAAGGTATTAAGGTGAACTATGGGGAAACCCTTGGTAAAACAATCATATTTGCCAAAAACCATGACCATGCCGAAAAAATATTCAAAGTATTCGGCAAAGAATATCCGCATCTGGTAGGATATGCAAAGGTTATTGACAACTATATCAACTATGCACAGAGTGCCATTGACGAATTTTCCGATGGCGATAAGCTGCCGAGAATTGCAATCTCAGTTGATATGCTTGACACGGGTATTGATGTGCCTGAGGTGTTAAACCTTGTATTCTTTAAAAAGGTAATGAGCAAGTCAAAATTTTGGCAGATGATAGGTCGCGGAACTCGCCTTTGCCCAAAGCTTTTAGATGGTGAGGATAAACAGAAATTTTATATATTTGATTTCTGTAATAACTTTGCATTTTTCCGAATGAACAAAGGAAAAGCTACGGCAAACGGACTTGCATTGCAGGGCGCGATATTTAATCTAAAAGCACAGCTTGCATTTAAACTACAGGATATTGCATATCAAACAGAAGATTTGATTGCATTCAGAAAATCATTAGTTGATGAAATGGCGACAAAGGTGCAAGAGCTCAACAAAGAGAATTTTGCAGTTAAACAACACCTGAAATATGTTGAACTTTATGCAAATACAGAAAATTATACTTCACTTACATACGAGGATACACTTATAATGGGTGAAGAACTTGCACCGCTTATCACTCCCGATGATGACGAAGCAAGTGCAGTTCGTTTTGATGCTCTTATATACGGAATTGAGCTTGCATATCTCATCGGCAAAAAGTACACACGTGCAAGAAAAGATTTGTCAAAAAAGGTTTCCTCAATCGCAAAGCTTGCCAACATTCCTGAAATCGTGGCTAAGTCTGAGCTGATAGACAAAATCCTCCATACCGATTATATTGAAAATTCCGGCATTAACGAATTTGAGCATATCAGGACATCGCTTCGTGATTTAATGAAATACATTCCATTTGCCGAAAGAACGAAATATACAACCAATTTTGCCGATGATATTCTGTCTGTAGAATGGAACGAGGCGGAACTTGAAACCGAAGACCTCAAAAACTACAGGGCAAAAGCTGAGTATTATGTGAGACAGCATCAGGACAATAGTGTAATATCAAAATTAAAAGGCAATGTGCCTCTTACAAGTGATGATGTGGCAGAGCTTGAAAAAATATTGTGGTTTGAGGTCGGCACAAGAGATGAATACACTGCTGAATATGGCGAAAAACCGCTTGGTGAATTTGTGCGTGAGATTGTTGGTCTTGATATGAATGCTGCAAAAGAGGCGTTTTCTGAATTTCTTGACAATGCAAACTTAGATAGCAGACAGATTTATTTTGTCAATCAGATTGTAGAATATATTGTTCGCAACGGAATGATGAAGGATTTATCAGTGCTGCAGGATTCTCCTTTTACAGACAAGGGAAGTGTAGTAGAAGTATTTACAGACGTGTCTGTGTGGGCAGAAATACGCAAGGTTATTGAGAGCATTAACACGAATGCCGCGGCTTAAATTTTATCAATAAAAAACGACTTGTCAATCGACAAGTCGTTTTTTATGCGGATAACAGGAATCGAACCTGCACTGAGTTGCCCCAACTAGCACCTGAAGCTAGCGCGTCTGCCAGTTCCGCCATATCCGCATATGATTTTTTAAAAAAACAACCGCATACCTTTCGGTATGCGGTTTAGTTGGTGGTGCGAGCAGTGGGACTTGAACCCACACGTACGAAACACACGCCCCTCAAACGTGCCTGTCTGCCAATTCCAGCATGCTCGCGTACCGCGTCAACAAAA
>JAFYUA010000120.1 GCA_017549745.1 Clostridia bacterium
ATCAATCCGTCGGAATTTGGCGGTCAGAACATCTATTCTGAAGACACCATCGACAAATATGCGTCGGGCAATGATGGTGCTTATGCATGGGCAGACCTCACCGAGACCTACCAAGGTCAGGTAACAGACTATAAACGCGGCCTCATGCTCACCAACAACCGCCGCACAGTTATATTGCAGGACGAAGTAAAGCTCACCGCGCCCTCCGAGGTTTATTCTTTCATCAACTTGTATATTTCAGATATCGAAATATCTGAAGACGGCAAAACCGTCACAGTTACAAAGGGCAACAAGAAGCTCCACCTCAATATCATATGCGATCAGGAATACGAAGTGACCACATCGAGATTTGCTGCTCTTCCCACATCAAACCCCATGCCCGGAAGCAAGCGCAACAAAGATATCAAAAAGCTCGTCATCAGATTCCCTGAAGTAAGCGAGGTTAACCTCAGAGTTGAAATGACACCTTATCTTTTCGACGAAGAGCTTGAAGCTATCGGCAGCAGCGAATTTGTGCCTCTTGCCGACTGGGAGGTGGAAGAATCTGAAAACGAAGTGCCCCGTCTTGCAGACCTCAAGGTAAATGGTCAGACAGTTGACGGCTTCAATGCCTACAACCGCTGCTATGAACTACCTGCCGATGCAACCATTTCCAAAGTGGAAGCAATAGCCGCAGGCAATGTGAGCGCCCAGGTGACAAATCTTTCTGACACTGTCACAAAGATTGTGCTTACAGATAAAGCCGATTCTTCCAACATCAACACCTACATCATATACACTGCTGAACCTGCAAAAGAAGCAAACATTATTGATGTATCATCACTCAAAGAATACAAGTTCAAATCAGTTGTTGCAAGCTCCGAACCTCAGGAAGACAATAAGGCTATAAATGTTCTCGACGGTGACCTCTCTACCAGATGGTCAGCCACTGTAGCCACCTCAGGTGAAGAATCAATCACTCTTGCTCTTGATAAGGCTGCAAACGCTAACTGCGTGGCAATAGCATTCTATGACGGTTCCACCCGTATTGCATACTTTGATCTCCTCGTGTCTGCCGACGGCAAGACCTGGGAGACCATAGGCGAGTATGACACCAGCGGTGCAACCGATGAATATGAATATTATGACCTTGGCAACAGAAAGGTTTCTCATGTGAAGATTGTAGGCTATGGTACCAACACGGGCAACTGGGTCAGCATATCTGATGTTAAACTTTATGGCAAATAATTAGAATGTATGATTTATGGTGCCAAGCCGGTCTTGTGCACAGGCTTGGCGCCAACAAATTACGAGGTGACAACTATGACAAGAGGAACTGTAAAACTTGAAAATCCTGCGCGGTTTTCGGTTGAACATAAAATTTCCCAAGATAAAATAAACAAAGCTATCGATGCAGCCACAAAGAAACTCGAGGCAAAACTCGAGCTGTATTCTCAAAGCTTTGTAGGCACTTTTTCAACCGATGGTAAATACCCAATGGGTGAAAATACAACATGGGTGAGTGGTATGCACACAGGCACAATGCTGCTTGCTTATGAGCTCACAGGCAACACCTCATTTCTTGATGCGGCGGTTGCGAATATTCCCAGCTATAAAAAACGCATTGATGAACAAATCAAGCTGTCAAGTCACGATGTGGGCTTTATATACTCTCCATCTTGCGTTGGATTATATAAATTAACCGGTAATGCAGATATAAGGGAAATCGCTCTCAAAGCTGCACAATATCTCTATGATAAGCTCTATAGTCAAAAGGGCGGATTTATATTGCGTATGCTTGGCAGCGATGTTGACTGTCATCGTACAATGATGGACACTCTTCTCAACATTCCTCTGTTTTTCTGGGCATATGAAGAAACAGGTGAGAAAAAATATCTCGATGCGGCAAATTCACAACTCCAAATAACAAATGATTATCTCATCAGACCCGATGGCTCATCATATCATCACTATCAGTTCGACCCCGATACTCATAAGCCTCTGCACGGCTGCACATTTCAGGGTCATCGTGATGAATCCACATGGTCGCGAGGTCATTCGTGGGGAGTGTACGGCTTCCCCATGGCCTACGGCTACAACGGTGACGAGGCCTTGTGGCCACTCCACAG
>JAFYUA010000121.1 GCA_017549745.1 Clostridia bacterium
TTAGCCATTGGAAACATAATCGCATCACTTGCCATGGATTTTACCATTTCGGGTGTTACGAGGTTTGGAGCAGATACACCTATAAACACATCAGCACCCACAAGCGCATCTGAAAGAGTGCCCTTTTTGTGTTCAAGGTTTGTTACCTTTGCCACTTCCTCCTGAGCAGGGTTATTGTTTGTGTCTCCCTCGCAGATGATACCGAAGCGGTCACAGAATGTAAGATTTTTAACACCCATATTCAAAAGGTGTTTGCCAATGGCAATGCCTGCAGAGCCTGCACCATTGATTACTACCCTTACCTTATCCATTTCTTTTTTGACAAGCTTAAGTGCATTGATGAGCGCTGCAGCAACAACAATTGCCGTACCGTGCTGGTCATCGTGAAAAATCGGAATATCACAGATTTCTTTGAGCTTTTGTTCAATTTCAAAGCAGCGCGGAGCTGAAATATCCTCAAGATTGATACCGCCGAAGCTTCCTGAAAGAAGATATATGGTACGAACAATTTCGTCAACATCTTTGGACTTTATGCAAAGAGGAAATGCATCAACATCAGCAAAAGCCTTGAAAAGTGCGCATTTACCCTCCATTACCGGCATGCCTGCTTCGGGGCCGATGTCGCCAAGACCGAGAACTGCCGTGCCGTCAGTAACAACAGCAACAAGATTTGAACGGCGTGTGAGATCGTAGGATTTGTTTATGTCCTTGTTTATTTCGAGGCAAGGCTCTGCTACACCGGGGGTGTAGGCAAGAGACAAGTCCTCTCTTGAATTGATTGGTGCACGGGAAATAACCTCTATTTTACCGTTCCATTCATAATGCTTTTTGAGTGATTGGTGTCTGATATCCATAAATCAATCCTCCCAAGGGAATTTATATTGAGTGAGGCCAAGCTCATCACGAACCTGTGTTATTTCTTTCTGAACAGACTCATTTATCGGCACACCGTCTTTGCGTGCAAGGCGAATTTCATATTCTTTCTCGCCGGCAGTATATATACGCTCGCTGTCAGGTGCTTTTTTGGAAGCACGCATACTGCGGCAAATATCTCCGGCTTTCTTGCGGGCAACATCCTCACCCATGAAATGGTCGGTATCGATTGCAATAAACCAGTGACCAAGCTGATAAGGACGAATATTGCCGTTTTCGTCTTTTCCGTCAAGGTCTTTTCCGTAGGCACCATCCTGAAGAATTGATGAGAAAAACTCAACAGCAAGTGCAAAACCATAACCCTTATAACCGCCAAGTGCTTCACCGATACCGCCAAGGGTTGTAAGAGCTGCGCTTCCGTTTCTTATCTTTTTTAACGCAACGCCTGCATCACCTTCAATTGGTTCGCCACCCTGACCGATGATAGTGCCGGGGTGAACATCTTCCCCTATTCTTTCATAGTATTCAACCTTGCCGTTCTGGGTAATTGATGTTGCACAGTCAAAATTAAAATCAAAGGCTTCGTCAGTGGGAACACCTATTGTAAAAGGATTTGTACCAAACATACCCTCTACACCATGTGTGGGCGCAACAGATGGACGGGCATTTGTACCGGTCATACCAATGCATCCCGCTTTTGTTGCCATAGAAGAATAATAACCTGCAATACCATAGTGGCAGGAGTTGCGTACAACTACCATACCCATACCATATTCCTTAGCCTTAGCAATTGCCATATTCATGGCTTTGTAGCCAATTACCTGACCCATGCCATGATGTCCGTCTATAACTGCAGTGGTGGGTGTTTCTTTTATGATTTCAAAATTTGTTACTGCTTGCTGGATGCCTGCTTTAATACGGTCAAGATAAACCGGTTTAAAACGATTGACACCATGAGATTCAATGCCTCTTTTGTCTGATTCCAATAATACATCTGCACAAACCAAAGCATCCTCTCTCGGTATGCCATATCCCACAAAAGAATCAACCACAAAATCGGTGATAGTCTTCCAATCTACAATATTATTTTTTTTCATACATTAACCTCCCAAATCAGGTTTTTTATTTACAGCGACACAAAAAAACGCACCAAAATAAACCTTAGGCTTATTTTGATACGTCTCCAAATCTCTGTATCGTATTTATGATATCACAAAAATGCCGTTATGTCAAGTTTATTTATACCATTTTTGCACATAATATGGCAAGGAGGAATAATATGAAAAAATCAGTATGGTCAGAGCAAACCACTCTTAATGAATTTGAAAAGTTAAAAAATGATATAAAAACAGATGTGCTGATAATAGGCGGCGGAATATGCGGGATTTTGTGTGCACATATTTTGAAAGAAGCGGGCGTCAGCTATGTGCTTGCAGAGGGAAAGAGAATTGCATCGGGCATAACCAAAAACACAACTGCCAAAATAACCTCTCAGCACAGCCTGATATATGACTCACTCATAAAACAATTTGGCAGCGAGAAAGCACTCATGTATCTCAGGTCCAACGAAGAAGCCTGCAAAGAATATGAACGCCTTTGCCAAGCAATCAACTGCGACTATGAAAAGAAAAATGCCTACACCTATTCTATCTTAGACCGAAGCAAAATAGAAGCCGAGGTCAGGGCGGTGAATTCGCTTGGCTTTGAAGCGCATTTTGTAACCAAACCTGAGCTGCCTTTTGACACAGCAGGGGCAGTGTGCTTTGATAATCAGGCACAGTTTAACCCACTCAAATTTATAAATCACATCGTCAAAGGCATGAATATATATGAAAAAACCTATGTTCAAAGAATCGAAAACGGAGTTGCAATCACACCAAACGGCAAAATCAAAGCCGAAAAAATCATTGTGGCGACTCATTTTCCTTTTATAAATTCACATGGCGCTTATTTTTTGAAATTGTATCAGCATCGTTCTTATGTAGCAGCATATGAAAACGCAGGCGAAATCGACGCAATGTATGTGGATGAAGACAAAAAAGGAATGTCATTTCGTCAATATGGCAATCTGCTCCTGGCAGGTGGAGGCGGTCATCGCACAGGCAAAAAGGGCGGATGCTGGGATGAGATAGACCATGAGGTGAAAAAACACTACCCGAGAGCAAAGCTCAAATATCAATGGGCAGCACAGGATTGCATGAGTCTTGACGGCGTGCCATATATAGGCGAGTATTCCAAAAACACTCCCACCATTTATGTGGCAAGCGGATTCAACAAGTGGGGATTTTCATCGTCGATGGCAGCTGCAAAGATATTATGCGACATGATAACAGGCAAGAGAAATGAATATGCCCCTGTATATTCGCCGCAAAGGAGCATCCTCAAGCCGCAGCTTTTTGTGAACGGATTTGAAGCAACTGCCAACCTGTTGAATCCATCAATAAAGAGATGCCCTCACCTGGGTTGCACTCTCAAATGGAACAGTGCCGAAAAAAGCTGGGATTGCCCGTGTCATGGGTCAAGATTTGAAGAAGACGGCAAGCTCATTAACAACCCCGCCATGAAAGATGCACAGATAACCGAAGATTAAACAGCTGCTCTATCCGTATGTCATTTTCCGTCAAATCACCTCATATACTATCAACAAGTAATGTTTTGAGGTGAGTATCTGTGAAAGATTATATTGTCAACAGAGTATTGGACATTGCAAACTATATGGTTGCTTCAAAATCCACCGTGAGAGGTACTGCGACCAAGTTTGGAGTGTCCAAATCAACCGTACATAAAGACATCAGCGAAAGACTGCGTCTTATAAGCCCGAGTGTGTACAGCGAAGTGAAGATGCTTCTTGAAACCAACAAACAGGAAAGGCACATACGCGGCGGCAACGCCACAAAAATAAAATACCAAAGCAAATCGCATAATTTTAATTAATGAAAAAAGATGGCGGAATATTGCTTTTTGCAAAATTTGCTGATATAATCAATATAATATATTTTTTATGGAGGCAAAAAATGAAAGCTATTATTCTTGCAGCCGGATATGCCACAAGGCTCTATCCTCTTACCCTCAATCAGCCAAAGGCACTGCTGCCTATTGCAGGCAAACCCATCATTGATTATATTGTAGACGAAATAGAAACCATCGAAGCTGTTGATGAACTCATCGTAATCAGCAACGAAAAATTCTTCCCTCATTTTTCCGAGTGGAGTAATGCACGCTCATCAAGACTCAAGATAACCGTGCTCAATGACAAAACTACCGACGATTCCAACAAGCTCGGAGCAGTGGGTGATATGCAGTTTGCCATCGAAACACTCGGCATTGACGATGAAATCCTTGTGATGGCAGGCGACAACATCTTCACATTCAAGCTCAAGGATTTTTATGATGAATATATCACCAAAGGCGCCGATATGATTCTGGTGAAAGAAATCGACGAAGTGGAAGAGCTCCGCCGCATGGCAAATGTCATCACCGATGAAAACGGCAAAGTTACCGACATGGAAGAAAAACCGCAAAATCCCAAGAGCAACATTGCAGCTTTTGCGTCATACATATACAAAAAAGATACTGTCAAAATGATAAAACAGTATCTTGACGAGGGCAACAACCCCGATGCACCCGGCTTCTTCCCGAGCTGGCTTCACAAACGAAGAGATGTGTATGCCTACAAATTTGAGGGTGAATGCTATGATATAGGCACACCCAAGTCATACAAAGAGGTTGACGAAATATTCAGCAAGTGAATAAAAAAATAAATATCACACCGGCAAAGCCGGTGGTTTTATAACAGCCCTAAAAGGGCATCTTACAGGCGACCTCTGAAGAGGTACGCCGTGAGCTAA
>JAFYUA010000122.1 GCA_017549745.1 Clostridia bacterium
CCATACCCCCTTTTTAGCCATTATATGAGGGTATGGGTGTTTTTGTTACTCTAATTCCGCTACGCCTGTGTAGAGTTCATAATATCTGCCTCTTTGCTCAAGGAGCTCGTCGTGGGTGCCGCGCTCTATAATCTCGCCCTGCTCAAGCACCATGATGCTATCAGAATTGCGAATGGTGGAGAGTCTGTGAGCTATGATAAAGGTGGTGCGATTTTTCATGAGACGGTCCATGCCATGCTCGATGTGCTTTTCGGTGCGTGTGTCCACCGAGCTTGTGGCTTCATCGAGAATGAGAATGGGTGCCTTGGAAACTGCAGCACGCGCTATGTTGAGAAGCTGCCTCTGACCCTGACTCAGATTGGCGCCGTCGCCTTCGAGCACGGTGTCATAGCCTTTGGGCAAACGCATTATAAACGAATGTGCGCTGGCTGTTTTGGCTGCTTCTATGACTTCATCATCGGTGGCATCGAGGCGGCCATAGCGAATGTTTTCTCTCACTGTGCCTGTGAAAAGGTGAGTGTCCTGCAGCACCATGGCGATGCTATGGCGAAGGCTTTGCTTGCTGTAGTCTCTGATGTCTTTGCCGTCTATGAGGATAGAGCCTGAGTCTATGTCATAAAATCTGTTTATCAGATTGGTGATGGTGGTTTTGCCTGCACCCGTGGAGCCGACAAACGCTATTTTTCGTCCCTTTTCGGCGGTGAGGGTGATGTCTTTGAGGATTGTCTTTTCGGGAGTATAGCCAAAGGTGACATTCTTGAGCTCTACCTTGCCATATATCTCACCAAAGTCGGGTTTGTCTGTAACATCAGCTTCGGGAGCTTCGTCCATGATGGCAAAAACACGCTCAGCACCCGAAAGCGCCGAAAATATATTTGCCACCTGCATGGATATCTCATTTATGGGGCGGCTGAACTGTCTGGAATAATTTACAAACACCGCAAGTCCGCCCACATCAAAGCCGCCGAGTATGCACATGAGACCGCCCACTGTGGCGGTGAGTGCATAGTTGATCTGACTTAGGTTGCCCATCACAGGACCCATGATGGAGCCAAAAAACTGTGCACGGGTCTGCTTGGCACGGAGCTCTTCGTTGAGAATGCCAAATTCTTCACACGCCTGAGGCTCGTGGTTGAAAACCTTGACAACCTTCTGACCCGACACGGTTTCTTCAATGTAGCCATTGACCGCACCGAGTGCCGCCTGCTGAGATGAGAAAAATTTGCGGCTTCGTTTGGCAAGGAATGATGCAGCCTTCACAAACACAGGCACCATGACAATGGTGATGATGGCAAGCTGCCAGTTGGTGTATATCATGAGCGAAAATGTGCCGATGATGGTGACAACACCCGAAAAAAGCTGAATGATGGTGTGGTTGAGCATTTCGCCTATGGTGTCCACATCGTTGGTGAAGCGGCTCATAAGCTCACCGTTGGAATTGCGGTCAAAAAAGCTGACGGGCAAGTTTTGCATTTTGTCAAACAAATCTTCCCTGATGCGGCAAAGAGCACGCTGAGAAATGCCAATCATTATCTTTGCTTGAAAATATGACGAAAGCACACCTGCCAGATACACACACGCCATGAGCGCAAGAGCCATGACGAGACCCTTTATATCACCAGGTATGATGTAGTTATTGATTATGGGGCGGAGCATATAGGATCCTGCAAGGGTAGATGCCGCAGTGACGAGCACAAACACAAACGCGAGCGCGATTTTGAATTTGTCGGCAGCCACATATGAAAGCAGCCTCTTCACTGCCTTGGAGGTATCCTTGGGTTTGCCGCCCTTGCCCATCATGCGCCCTCTGCCGCCACGCGGTCCCATAGGAGCTTTGGCGGGCATTTTGGAGCTGTAGTGAGCATTGTAACGCTTTATGAGACGGTCTTTTTTCTGATTTGCATCCATTATTTATCCGCCTCCTTATCGCGCTGAGAATAATATATTTCCTGATAGTATTCATTGGATTGCATAAGCTCATCATGAGTGCCGCAGCCTACTATGCGGCCATCGTCTATGACGAGGATTTTGTCGGACTCCATCACAGAGCTGATGCGCTGAGCAATGATAATCTTGGTGGTGTCTTTGAGTTCATTGGCAAAGGTGTCACGAATGCGCGCTTCGGTGGCAGTGTCAACGGCGCTGGTGCTGTCGTCAAGAATGAGTATGCGGGGCTTTTTGACCAAAGCGCGCGTAATGCAAAGGCGCTGCTTCTGACCGCCCGACACATTCACTCCGCCCTGACCAAGCTCGGTGTCATAGCCATGGGTAAATGATGTGACAAAGCCGTGAGCCTGAGCGCCCGATGCCGCCTCGATGATTTCTTCATCGGTAGCATCTTCCTTGCCCCAGTGGAGGTTTTCGTCGATGGTGCCTGAAAAGAGTGTGTTTTTTTGCAGCACCATGCCCACACCCTCGCGCAGATTGTAGAGCGAATAGTCTCTCACATCCACATCATCTATGAGCACCTGACCTTTTGTGACATCATAGAGCCTTGCAATGAGCTGCACAAGGCTTGTTTTGCCCGAGCCTGTGGCACCCACAATGCCAAGAGTCTGCCCTGCCTCTACGGTGAAGCTGATATCTTCGAGCACATTCTGACCGCCGCTTGTGTAAGCAAAGTCAACACCGCGAAATTCTATCTTGCCCAGAGTGACCTCTTTATCTTTGCATGCTGCATCAGCATCGCTGATGTCGGACTCGGTGGTGAGCACCTCTTTGATACGGCGCGCTGAGGCAAGAGCGCGCGAAGCACTCAGAATTATCATGGACACCATCATGAGCGACATGAGTATCTGCACAATATAGGTGGTGAAAGCAGTGAGCTCGCCAATCTCCATTGAGCCTTTCATCACAAAATTGCCGCCAAACCACACCACGGCAATGGTGGTGATATTCATCATAAGAGTCATTATGGGGCCGTTTTTGATGACAAGGCGCATGGCTCTCAGGGTGTTGTCACGAAGGTCGCGGTTGGATTTGGCAAACTTTTGTTTTTCATAGTCAGTGCGCACAAAGGATTTCACGACTCTCACATTGGTGAGATTTTCCTGAATGTCGCAATTGAGCTTGTCGAGCTTCTTTTGCATGATGTTGAAGCGCGGAAAAGCCTTCACCATGATGGTGATGATGCATGTGGCAAGAACGGGTATCACCACTGCAATGACCACTGCAAGGCGCGCGTTGATGGTGATTGCCATGATGAGCGCACCAATGAGCATGCCTGGGGCACGCAGGAGCATCACAAGGCTCATGCGGATTACATTTTGCATCTGTGTGATGTCATTGGTAAGCCTTGTGATGAGCGAAGCTGTGGAGAAGCTATCGATATTTTTGAAAGAAAAGGTCTGCACCCTTTTGAAAATATCATTGCGTAGGTCGCTCGCAAAGCCTACCGATGCCTTCACGGCAAAAAAATTGCCAAGCACCCCTCCGCACATCATCATGAGGGCAACCCCCACCATGGAAAGACCCACCCTTATTATGTAGGCAGTGTCAGCCTTGGCAATGCCGCCGTCGATGATGAGAGAGATGAGCTTTGGCATGAGCACCTCACCCACAACCTCGGTTATCATAAACAGTGGCCCGAATATGAAAAACCAAAGATGAGGCTTTATATATTTGAAAAAGCTGTTTTTCAATATGATTTCTCCTTTCTAAACAAAACAGTGTGTTGAAAAAATACTCCAACACACTGTACATTATATAATATTATGCTTTTATTTTCAATAAAATTTACAAAACTTTTACAATTTGAAAGCTCTGAACGAATTGAGAATTGCGATAAAAGCCACGCCCACATCGGCAAACACTGCCGCCCACATGTTGGCAAAGCCGAGAGTGCCAAGCACCATGACAAGAAGCTTTACGCCAAGCGAAAATGCAATGTTCTGGCGGACAATGGAGTTGGTTTTGCGGCAAAGTGAAAGAGATGTGTTAATTTTGGAGATGTCATCATCCATAATCACGATGTCGGCAGCTTCGATGGCTGCATCAGAGCCGAGCGAACCCATGGCAATGCCCACATCGGCAAGCGAGAGCGCGGGGGCATCGTTGGTGCCGTCACCCACAAACACCACCGCATTTTTGCTGCTTCGCTCAGCTATGAGAGTGCTCAAAACTGCGGTTTTGTCCTGTGGCATGAGCTCGGCATGCACACTGCCCAATCCAAGCTCTTTGGCTACCCAATCTGCCGCCTGATGGCTATCGCCTGTGAGCATCACAGTGTTTATACCTTTTTGATGAAGTGTTGCAATCAAAGAGGCAGATTCGCCCTTGACCTCATCGGCTATCTCGATGTATCCGAGGTACTCACCATCTTTGCACACATGCACACCATTTGATGAAACAGTTACATCACAATACTGCGAAATATATGAAGCCTTGCCGCATCGAATTGCTTTGCCTGCCACCTTGGCGAGCACACCGCAGCCCGATATGGCTTCAAAGCCCTCGATGTCACCTGCATTTATATGAGGATATGCGCTCTTTATCACCTCGGCTATGGGGTGGTCACTGTAATATTCGCAATGCGCCGCTGCACTCATGAGCCTGTCATCGTCAGAAGAGTCCGACGGGCAGATGCGCGTGATGACAAAGTTGCCCTTGGTGAGAGTGCCTGTTTTGTCAAACACAATGGTCTTGGCTCTGCCGAGAGCCTCGAGCCAGTTGGAGCCTTTGATTAATATGCCATGCTTTGAAGCACAACCGATAGATGCAAAAAAAGAAAGCGGCACCGAAATAACCAAAGCACACGGGCAGGAAATAACCAGGAATATGAGAGCGCGCCTGAGCCATGTGGCAAAAGAGCCAACAAAAAGCGGCGGCACAAAGGCAACCAAAAGCGCACAAATCACCACAAAGGGAGTGTACACTCTGGCAAAGCGGGTGATGAAGGCTTCGCTTTTGGATTTGTGGAATGCCGAATTCTCCACAAGCTCCAAAATGCGCGAAACGGTGGAATTGTCAAAATCCTTGGTGACTTTCACTTTTATGACTCCGCTAAGGTTGATGCTGCCGCTGTAGACCTCGCTTCCCTCTTTTGCCTCGCGCCTGAGGCTTTCGCCCGTGAGTGAAGATGTGTCGAGCCACGAGGCGCCCGAGGTCACAATGCCATCGAGGGGGATTTTCTCACCTGGCTTTACAACTATAATCTCTCCAACCTCAACCTCGTCGGGCATGACAACGCAAAGTTCTCCCCCGCGCTCTACACTCGCATATTCGGGGCAGATGTCCATGAGCTCTTTGATGCTTCGGCGGCTTTTGCCCACTGCATAGCTTTGGAAAAACTCACCCGTCTGATAAAAAAGCATCACTGCCGCCGCCTCGCCAAAATCACCGAGTGCATAGGCACCCACCGTGGCAATGAGCATCAAAAATTTTTCATCGAGTAGCTTACCCCTTATGATATTTCTGACGGCCGAATATATGACATCATAGCCGCTTGTCACATATGAAATAGTGACAATGGCAAATGAAAGAGGCACACCAAGACCGCCTGTTATGGCATCTATGATATAAAAAAGAGCAAAAACAACCGCGGAGGCTATGATGCGCCAAAGTAGGTGCTTTTGCCCCTTTGAAAGACTATTCATACCCCTTGCACCACACAATCGGGAAATGCTTTTTTGCCAGCTTCAATGGCGGCCTGTGCCGCATTTTCATCTTCGCAGGTGATTATCATTTTTTCAAGCAAAAAATTCACCTTTGCATCGGTCACGCCATGAGTTTTTTTGACAACAGCTTCAAAATTGGCTGCACAGTGAGCACAATCAAGACCCGTCACTTTGTATATTTTCTTCATTAGAATCAATCCTTTCTATTCAAGTATATGCTCCATACCCATGCCTATGATTGTGCGCACATGCTCATCGGCAAGACTATAGTACACCGTCTTGCCGTCGCGCCTGAAGGTCACGAGCTTTGAGTGCTTGAGCAGCCTGAGCTGATGCGATATTGCCGACGATGTCATGCCGAGCACATCGGCAATGTCACACACGCACATCTCATCTTCAAAAAGGCAATAGAGAATTTTGATGCGGGTGGAGTCGGCAAAGAGCTTGTATAGCTCAGCCAAATCGTAGAGCACCGTCTCATCGGGCATATCGTGCCTGATGTGTGCTACAAAATCGGAGTGGGAATGTACACTTTCGCATGAAGGGATATCATTATTCAATGTTTTTCACCTCTCATTTGAACAACTGTTCAATTGTTTATTTCATTATAATCCTTTTTTATCATTTTGTCAATATTTGCAGATGAAAACTTTTTGACAAACGCTGACATTTATGATACAATATGAAAATGATAATCATTATCAAATCAGAGGTGCATTATGACCACAAAAAATTATAACACAAAGCAGCGTTCTTCCCTGCTTCAATTTTTTGAGCAAAACAAAGAAAGCTGCTTCACTGCAAAAGAACTCATAAAAAACGGCAGCATAAATCTTGGTGAAGCTACCATATACCGAAGCCTTGCCAAATTTGAAAAAGACGGCTTGCTCAAAAAGTTCATCTCGCCAGGCAGTGATGCCGCGTTTTATCAATATAATGCGCACAGTGAAGATTGCAACAGTCATTTTCACCTCAAATGCACTCAGTGCGGCGAGCTCTTTCACATGGATTGCTCCCTCATGAACGAACTCAAAAAGCACATCAAAGCAGAGCACTGCTTCACTATTGACAACTCCAAAACTACTATATACGGATTGTGCGACGGCTGCAATTCAGACAGGTGAAAACAATGAAAATCAAATTTTTTGCATGCGTAGCGGCATGTATATTATTGCTCTCAGGCTGCTGCGGGGCAGAGCACAAAGAGAGTGACTCACTCAGCGTGGTCACTGTCATATTTCCGCAATATGACTTTGCCAGGGCAGTGTGCCAAGGTGTGAGCGAGCCACACATGATAATGAAGCCCGGGGCAGAAATCCACGGCTTTGAACCGTCGGCATCAGACATTGAGACCATTGCAGGCGCCGATGTGTTCATCTATGGCGGCGGTGAGTCGGATGTGTGGATTGACTCCATATTAAAAACAATTGATAATCCAAAGCTGAAAACAATAAAGCTTATGGACCATTGCAAGCTGCTTGAAGAGGGCGGCTCGCATCATCACCATGAGCATGACCAGATGTGCCAGAATCACTCAGGCTATGACGAGCATGTATGGCTGCTTCCCGAAAATGCCATGGCGAGCATTGAAGCAATATGCAATGCGATGTGTCAGATTGACCCCGAAAATTCTACAGTCTATCGCAAAAATGCCGATGAATATATCACAGAGATGCAACTCATCGATTCAGAGCTTGAAAGCCTTTGCAATGACCATGAGCAAAACTTCATTGCAGTGGGCGACAGATTCCCGTTTTTGTATCTGGCACACAGGCTTGGGCTTGAATACAAATCGGTGTTTTCAGGCTGCAGCCACGAAAATGATGCAAATCCGTCGGTTATGATTGACATTATAGAAACTATGAAAGCCAAAGACACGCCCGTTGTGTTCTACACTGAGCTTTCTGACCGCAAAATATCTGCCACCATAAGCGAAGAAACAGGCGCAAAGCCGCTGCTTCTTCATTCTGCGCAAACAATCGGCAAGGAGGATTTTGCCAAAGGCATGACATATGCCGACATCATGAGGCAAAACATCAAAAATCTCAAGGAGGCACTACGCTGACATGGCTATTATAGAACTAAAGAATGTGACAATGTCATATGAAGGCAGCAAGGTCATAAACGAGCTGAGCATCAGCATAAACAAGGGTGACTATGTGTGCGTTGTGGGCGAAAACGGCTCGGGCAAGACCACTCTCATAAAGGGGCTTTTGGGGCTCAAAGGTTTCGACGGCGGCGAAATCATATTTGGCGAGGGGCTAAGGAAAAACGAAATAGGCTATCTTCCCCAGCAAAGCGAAATGCAGAGAGATTTTCCTGCATCGGTAAAAGAGGTGGTGCGCTCAGGCAGAATAAACCGCAAGGGCCTATTGGCGTTTTTTGGCGCCAAAGACCGCAAAATATGTGACAATGCAATGAAAAAGCTTGAAATAGACCATCTTGCCCAAAAGTGCTATCACGAGCTATCGGGCGGTCAGCAGCAAAGGGTGCTGCTTGCAAGAGCCATTTGCGCATCGGAGCATCTTCTCATTCTCGACGAGCCTGTGAGCAGCCTTGATGTGGGCGCGGCAGATGAGATGTATGAGGTGATAAAAAAGCTCCACGATGAGGGCATGACCATAATCATGATATCTCATGACATCGAAAAAGCTCTTGCTTCGGCAGATTATGTGCTGCATTTGGGCAATCAAAAGGCACTTTATTACGGAAAAAGCAAAGACTACAAAGCACACGCCATAGAGGGCGGATTCTGGGAGAGAGGAAAATGAGCGAGATTACAAATGCAATATTTACATATGGTTTTCTTTCGCGTGCACTGATAGTGGGGCTTCTCATATCGGTGTGTGCGGCGGTGCTGGGCGTGATTTTGGTGCTGAAGAGATATTCCATGATTGGTGACGGATTGTCACACATAAGCTTTGGCGCGCTTGCCTTTGCATCGG
>JAFYUA010000123.1 GCA_017549745.1 Clostridia bacterium
CCACATGAGATACCTGCAACGGGAGCCTTGATGGGAACACCGGCATCCATGAGAGCGAGGGTGCTGCCGCATACACTACCCTGTGAAGTAGAACCATTGGAGCTGAGAACTTCAGATACAAGACGGATTGCATAAGGGAATTCGTCAGTTGAAGGAATAACGGGTTTGAGCGCTTTTTCAGCAAGAGCACCATGACCGATTTCTCTTCTGCCGGGGCCTCTGGAGGGTTTGGTTTCACCAACAGAGTATGAAGGGAAGTTGTAGTGATGCATATATCTCTTGGAGGTTTCTTCGTCGATACCATCGATGGTCTGTGATTCGGAAACTGCACCAAGGGTAGCAACTGTGAGAACCTGTGTCTGACCTCTGGAGAAAAGGCCGGAGCCATGAGTTCTGGGGAGAAGGCCTACACTTGCGCTGAGAGGACGAATTTCATCAATCTGACGACCATCAACACGCTTGTGGTCTTCGATGAGCCATTTTCTGACAATTTCCTTTTGGATTTTGTAGAAGATTTCTCCAATCTCAGCATCTCTGCCTTCGCCTTCTTCACCGAGGAATTCCATGAGTTCATCGGTGAGAACTTTCATTCTGTCATCACGGATGCGCTTGTCATCGGTATCGATAGCTGCGCATACTTTGTCATATGAGAAATTGTAGACTTTGTCATAAAGATCGTGGTCAACATCGTGAGCTTCGTAGGGAGCTTTTTCTTTACCTACAGCTTCAACTATAGTGTCGATGAACTCACAGATTTTGATGATTTCCTGGTGAGCATAAACGATAGCATCGAACATTACTTCTTCGCTCACTTCGTTTGCACCGGCTTCAATCATAACAACCTTTTTCTTGGTGCCGGCAACAGTGACATACATTTCACTCTTTTCTCTCTGCTCGAGTGTGGGGTTGATAACGAATTCACCGTCAACAAGACCAACCACAACTGCACCCACAGGGCCTGCAAAAGGCATCTCTGAGATGGAGATGGCAATAGACGCACCATTCATGGCACATACTTCGGGAGAGTTGTCAATGTCTACTGACATTACTGTAGTAACGATGCCTACATCGTTGCGGTAGTCCTTGGGGAAGAGAGGACGAATGGGACGGTCGATAACACGGCTGGTGAGAACTGCTTTTTCGGAAGGTTTGCCTTCGCGCTTGAGAAAACCGCCGGGAATCTTTCCCACGGAATACATTTTTTCTTCATAGTCAACACTGAGAGGGAAAAAGTCAATTCCTTCTCTCGGCTTGGCAGATGCAGTTGCAGTTGCCAAAACTACAGTGTCACCATATCTTATAAGTGCAGAGCCGGAAGCGAGCTGAGCAAGTTCGCCTGTTTCTACAGTAAATTCTCTGCCTGCGATGGTGGTTGTGAATTTCTGATTCATAATTTATCCTCCTGATTATTTTGATGGCAACAGGAAAAATTTCTTTGATTTTAGCACTTAGATATGCCCTTTATAGCCACAAAAGGCACATTTAACTGCTAAAAATAAATCAATTTTCCTGTTGCAAATAGTAAAACTGGCAAAGGCGGACCAACAGAGCCGCCTTTGCCACGCTTTTGAACAAACTACTTTCTGATGTTGAGTCTTGCAATGAGGCTACGATATCTTTCGATGTCGATTTTTGCAAGATACTGCAAAAGACCTCTTCTCTTACCAACCATTTTGAGAAGACCGCGTCTTGAGTGGTGGTCTTTCATGTTGGATTTGAGATGCTCGGTGAGGTGGTTAATACGATAGGTAAGGATTGCAACCTGTACCTCAGGGGAACCAGTGTCACCTTCGTGAGTAGCGTATTCTTTGATTATTGCATCTTTTGTTTCCTTAAGCATTTGGAAACACCTCCATTAAAAAATTACCGCTATGCGGCATCGCCTCAGAGCAAAGAATCGGGTCGGAGACTCCGTGACCCTTGCTATGGGCTATTGTGATGCGAAAACCACACCAACTTATTGCATTATATCACACACTATGTTAAATGTAAATAGCTAATTGGCAAAAATTTTCAAAAGTTTTCACATATATATTGTGCTACTTTTTTATATATTATAACACATAATTGCGCAAGTTTACTTGAAAAAGTTGAGCTTTGAATGTATAATGTTATCATACACTTTAAACAACGGAGTCGATTATTATGAAAAAAAATAAACTTATATTATTTGCAATCATACTGATATTGGGCATTTCAACGGTATTTTTTTAGCATTGCGTGACAAGAAAACCGATAATATCCTCTTCGTGGCCGATAAGGTTGAGGG
>JAFYUA010000124.1 GCA_017549745.1 Clostridia bacterium
ATGTAATCCTTAAGATAAACTTCTACTATAGCACGAGATATTATACGAAGGAGTTCATATGTGAAATATGTTTGCGAAACAAGTATAATTTTCTCCCCTATATCATACTCATATACGCAAGAAGTTACACTGTTTTCATAAAAGCATTCAAACAAATCAAGGCGCTGCATATATCCATGATATATTTCCACTTTCATTTATAATCCCCCAAGGCTATAACAGCCGAACCGATATCCATTATTGGGTTATCCGAAAGAGAAAGCACATCAACATTATTTTTTTTGCAAAAAGATATTATTCTATCGCAATCAGGATGATATTCAATATTCCCGTTTACAGCCAGCGTGTCGGGCGATATCTTAAAACAAGCCCCACCAAAAAAGCCAGTGTCATAGCCAGGAAGCAATACTGAGCCTGTTGAAATCTTCAACACATCGAGATTATAGCTGTCTAAAGCTTTATAAATACCCTCATCTGCTGTGATAAAGGCAGAATCATTTACTGTGCATACGCTGCAGGCGGTGTAGCCCTGAGAAACATTAATCCAAATTCTATCCTTAATGCTTTGTGCCAATTTGCTGTCAGTATGTTTAAAATTGTGGACAGCATATTTTTCGGTAACAATTATATTGTATGCAATATCACAAGGATAGTTACTGGATAAATATGTTTCTCCTTTAATCAAACCAAATCCCATTATATCAGACAGTTCACAATAATAATCATAACATTCGGGCGCGCACAGATATTGATTACCGCAAAGATGGACAAGCTGCATATCGACATGCTTTGACACAGGTGTTGAAACATTGGTGTTATCAAACGAATTATACACTTCAAAACCCAGACTTTGCAGTGTATCGCGAGAGCCAGAGTATATATCAGATGATGTTATTATAAATTTATTTTTGCCATTCATGGTAACACAACCTTTTTTTGCAGCATATTATAAAATTAAAACAACTAACCATCATTAAAATGGTTAGTTGATTATATAGCCGCAGAATCACTGTGATTCTGCGGCAGTTTTTAATTTTGGTTGCAATCGATAACCTTTTGTGCTGCCACCATTATAGCGAGTCTGGCAGTTTCGAAGGTTAATCCGCCTTGGAAATATCCCACATAAGGCGGTTTTATGGGTCCATCGGCTGATATTTCAATTGAAGAGCCCTGAACAAAAGCGCCCGCCGCCATTATCACCTGATTTTCATAACCCGGCATATCCCATGGCATAGGTACAACAAAGCTATCGATGGGCGCACCTTTTTGTATGCCCTGACAAAAAGCAATTAAGCTTGACTCATTGCCAAATTTGATGGAAGTGATTATGTCACTTCTCACATCGTCAGATGCAGGATTCACTTCATAGCCAAGCTCTTCAAACAAGGCTGAACAAAATACACCTGCTTTTACAGCATTGCATACCACATGAGGCGCCATAAAGAAGCCCTGATAAAAGGTTCTGTTGTTGCCCAAAGATGCGCCGCACTCTCTGCCAATACCAGGGCATGTGAGGCGATAGGAAACCTTTTCGACAGCATCTTTTGTGCCGACGATATAGCCACCGCTTTGGGCAAGTCCACCGCCCGGATTTTTGATGAGCGAGCCAACAATCAAATCAGCTCCCACACTGCAGGGTTCTTTGTCTTCAACAAATTCGCCATAGCAATTGTCAACAATGCATACGATTTCGGAGTTGATTGATTTTACAAACTTAATGATTTCGCCGATTTCATCAACGCAAAATGTATCTCTCCAGTCATAGCCTTTGGAGCGCTGAATAATCACTGCTTTGACAGTGCCATCGATAGAAGCCCTCAGTGAATCATAATCCACTTTGGAATCAATCATATCCACCTGACGGTAGCCTACACCAAAATCCTTGAGCGAGCCGCTTGAGCCGTCTCTGATGCCTATAACCTCTTCGAGCGTGTCATAGGGCTTACCTGTGGCAGCAACAAGCGTGTCACCAGGGCGCAAAATTCCATAGAGGCAGGTGGCAATTGCCATGGTGCCATTGACTATATTATGACGGACAAGAGCATCTTCACCGCCGAAAATTTCGGCATAGATGTTATCGAGAGTATCTCTGCCAAGGTCATCATAGCCATAGCCTGTTGTAGCACCGAGATGCGCTTCTGACACATTGTGGTCACCAAAAGCTTTGAGGACTCTGAGAGAATTGTATTCACAAATCTTATCGGCACGCTCATAGGCTGCTGCAGCTTTTTGGTCTGCTATTTTTGCAAGCTCAAGCACCCTGTCTGAAATACCATATGAATTTTTTAGAAATTTATCTATCATAGCGCACCTTAGCTGTTGTATCCCATTTCAAATGCCTTGAGGTTGATATCAAGGAATTTGGGAGGAACAGTTTCTTTTATCACATCAATCCAGATTTGTTTGTCAACATCACTGTTTTTGGCAAAGCAGCCTATAAGTACGATGTTTACAGCTTTTACTGTGCCTGCTTCGATTGCAACAGAAAGTGCATCTACAGTTGTGACATCGTTTACTTTATCGCGGATTTTGCGGGCAATGTTTTCAGGATATTTCATTGCACCTGTTATAACAGGCATGGGGTCCATCTGCTGGGTGTTCACGATTAATTTGCCGTCTTTTTTAAGATATGGCAACCATCTGTAGGCTTCCAGTTCTTCGAAAGCCAAAAGGAAATCTGCCTCACCCTCAAACACCAACGGTGAATATACTTTGTCAGCATATTTAACATATGTGACAACACTTCCGCCGCGCTGACTCATGCCATGCACCTCGGAAACTTTGACATCATAGCCTGCCTTGATGGCAACCTTACCTATAATACGGCTGGCAAGAAGAGTACCTTGTCCGCCAACGCCCACAATCATAACATTACTCATTGTCTTCACCAACCTTCTTAATTGCTCCGAATTTGCACACATTCATGCACAATGTGCATCCATTACACTGAGATGCATCAATGCTGATTTTGCCATCATTGATTGAAATAGCAGGACATCCAAGACCCATGCACATCTTACAGTTTTTACATTTTTCCTGGTCGATTTCGCATGGTGCACCATAGTTTACTGTTTTAAGAAGTGCACAAGGACGCTGAGAAATGATGACCGAAGGCTCATCGGCAGCAATTTCTTCTTTGACAACCTTTTCAAAGGTTGTAAGGTCGAATGGATCTGCTACCACTACCCTATCGATGCCAACTGCATTGGCGAGCTTGACAAGATCGACATTACGTGTGGGTTCACCCTTGATTGTGTAACCAGTGGTGGGGTTCTGCTGGTGGCCTGTCATACCTGTGATGGAGTTATCGAGAATAATAACAGTGGAAACACCTTTGTTGTATACCACATCGATGAGACCTGTTATACCTGAGTGAATGAATGTGGAATCGCCAATTACTGCAACAACATTTTTGGTGTTTTCCTGACCTCTGGCTTTTTCCATGCCGTGTGCCATGCCGATGCCTGCACCCATGCATACGCAATAGTCAACTGAGTTGAGAGGTGCGAGAGCACCAAGAGTGTAGCAGCCAATGTCACCGCACACTGTTAATTTGAGCTTTTTGAGAATGTAATACATGCCTCTGTGAGGACAACCGGGGCACATAACAGGAGGTCTGACGGGAATCTGCTCGTCAACCGTCACAAGCTCGGGCATATCGGCACCAAGAACGGCTTTTTTAATCATTTGAGGATTGTATTCACCAAGCTTAGTGAAAAGCTCTTTGCCATATACCTCTATGCCAAGACTGCGGCAGAAATCTTCAATGAAAGAATCGAGCTCTTCGATTACATATATTTTTTCTACTTTTGAAGCAAATTCTTTCACAAGCTTTGCACTGATGGGATATGTTATGCCCAATTTCAAAAAGCTTGCATCAGGAAGAGCCTCTTTGGCATACTGATATGAAATACCACAGGTTATTACACCGATTTTGGTATCGTTGATTTCCATCTTATTGAACGGACAATCATAGCCATATTCGGCGATATCGTCGCATCTTTTTTCCACGATAGCATGGCGCGCTTTTGCCATAGCAGGCATCATAACATATTTTGCAGGGTCTTTGGTGATGTCTTTGAGTTTATAGTCACATCTTTCGCCAACATCAACAAGGCTCTGTGAATGAGCA
>JAFYUA010000125.1 GCA_017549745.1 Clostridia bacterium
CGTGAGCTTGTAGACAGCGTCATAGAACTGAAAAGACAACTCACCCTTGCGACAATCGAGCAAATACCATCGTGAGCCTATTTTGACCATGCCAATGAGATTGGAGCAACAAACAACCTCATCATATTTCACTGCTATTATAATCTCCCCGCTTATATCACACATTCCCCACTTGTTACCTTGGCGAATGTATATGATTGACGGGCTTTCATAGCGGATTTCATTGTATGCGATGTCTGTAAGCAGATTGCCCTCACTGTCGGCAAGGCCGCAACGGTGGTTATCGGTGAGTTTATAACACAAAGGGTTGTCAAAGTTGGAGATGTCATCATATGAAAACCTGAGCACAATGTCGCCTTCTTTGGTTACAAGACCATATTTGCCGCCTCTGAAAGCAACCGCGACTCCGTTTGAGTTGAACAAACCGACATAATCTCTCATTGATGTTACTTTTACAGTATTATCACTTTGGCTATAGTCCACCGTCATTGCTAGAGAAGTGCAAAGCATTCTGAGAGGGATATACACCCGACCGCCCTGCACATATGACGGATATGCTTTTTCATAAACCTCATACATGAATGATTTTTGGTCTGTTATATTGACCGAGCCTGTGGCAGAGTCATAGGTTACAACTCGCAAAGGGGTTGAAAAAGTGAATACATTGCCCCCTGCATCAGCTGCTTCTACCCCAAAAGCTTTCTCGGCATCATCACTCGAAAGATACATTGTGGAGTTTTGCATCACAAAGGTGACATCTTCACTGACTAATGTGTCATTTATGTACACAGAGGGTAAATCGTCTGAAGCGTATGCACACAATGAAAATACAAAAAGAAAAGCCATGGCAGCTACAACAATTGCAAATTTCTTCATATTATCCCTCCATTCATAATATCGCTATTATACGATATCACAAATGAAGGTATAACTCAACAGAAGAAATTGTTTTGTAATATAATTATCACTCCACTGTAACAATCTACACAGCTGGAGCGTTTTTTATCCTGTCAACAGACACATATGCCTCATAGATAGCTACCAGGAAATTCCAGAATGTGGGCGTTATATTGCCGTCGGGATTGAGGCCAAAAGCATATTGCAAAGCGGTGATTGTGCGATGAGTGGCTTCATCAACTACTCCTGTGACCTCAAGCGCGGGAATGTTTGTAAAACGATTGGACAGTGCAAGCATCATGGATTGCATTATCATGATAGTTGCCATGAAATTTTCTTCTTCGGCAATTATTCCACCCTCTGGATATATGTTGATAGCTCGCAGTGTATTTTCTTTTTCGATTTCCTTATATATTCTCACAATATGGTCCCAAGTGCTATTGTCAGTTACGCCGTTTGCAGTAAGAAGAAATTTGTTTTGAAATGCTCTCACGGCATCTATAGTGGCATCGCCATACACTCCATCGGGCAGAACATTGGGTATTTCAGGATATTTGCGCGAAATAGTGCGCAAAAAAATTTGCAGATTGTAAATTGGTGAATCAAATCTCAACAAATGTGATGTCATAGCGAGAGTCTCCTTTATTTAATCAGTATCGCCGGCAGACATTTCACCACCGGGGTATTGCGTGGGAGCTACCCCCTCTGATGAAGTGAAACCATCGGTTAAAACAACGGTTATTATAGCATTGTAGGTATCATAGAGTTTATTCCATGTAGCTTCGTCTATAATCCCTGTGACAGGCAGATTATAGGCGCTTTGAAATGCACCTATAGCATTGGCAGTGAGCTGACCATATTCTCCCGTGACAGGGACCGACGGAACTCTTGAATCAAAATTGGATATAATGAGAAGAAAATATTGTGCACTCGATACCCTTGGTCCGGTTGCACCGATTGTGATGCTTTCGGGAAATTGAAGGTCAATGTTTATATAGTTCTGACCCTCTGATGCAAGCTCGGCAAGACGCCTGATGCCCACATACAGCATTATCATTTTGTTCCAGGTGGCTCTGCCGACTATGCCATCGGGAGTAAGGTTGAATATCCTCTGAAATGCGATGACGGCATTTTCTGTGTTTTCACCAAAGACACCATCTACAGGGTCAATCTTGGGAATAAGAGGATAATCACCTGCAATTTCGTTAAGACTCTCCTGAATAATAACGACACTGTTGCCCGTGTCACCTCGCCTGTAAGGTCTGCCTGGATACAATGATACTATACCCGCAATCGGAGCGTCGTTAACAATTTCA
>JAFYUA010000126.1 GCA_017549745.1 Clostridia bacterium
CAAAAACTGCCGAAAGACTTGTGGAAAACTACATGATAAGAATTGAAAGCGCATCAAGCTTTGAAAGCGGCAACAACTAATTTGTAAGGAGGGTTTTTCATTATGGCAAAAGCTACAGAAAATAAAGAAACAAAAAAAGACGCTGCATACTACAGCGAACTCGTCACAGTAAAGCTCTTTAAAGACAACGACAAATACAAAGACGATGTGTTTGTGGCAGTAAACGGAGTGGGCATGATTGTGCCCAGGGGCAAGGAAGTACAGATTCCCCGAAAATATGCAATCGCACTCAAAAACAGCGAAGCTCAGGATAGCTTTGCAGCCCAGCACAGTATGGAGCTTGCAAAGAATGCCGAAGCGGCAGAGCTTAACTAAGAGATAAAAAATGCACAGTGTTCTTTAAGGGCACTGTGCATTTTTGTTATTTATCCATCACTTCTGCTGAGCAAAAACACTGCACCCAAAATGAGCACAATGCCGCAGATGGAATATATGACAAGCTTTTCACCAAAGTGGACACAACAGTTCTGAAAAAAACCAACTGAAGCGACGAAAATCCAAATGGTGCCAGATAGTGCACAAAAATGCCCGATGTGCCCCACAAAAGCCCTGCAAGAATTATAAAAATGAAAGCTTGTTTTTTCATGGGTAAAATCTCCTCTAAAATTAAAAGCAGAACATGGCTATTATATAGCACATATCCTGCTTTTGTCAACTATTTAACTGTTATCTTACCGTCTTCGCAATCGATGTCTATGCTGTCGCCCTCTTTGAATCTGCCTGTGAGAATCTCGTCGGCAAGCAGGTCCTCTATCTGCGACTGCACTGCGCGGCGAAGCGGTCTTGCGCCATACACCTCGTCAAAGCCTGCCTCGGCAAGGTGCGCTATTGCCAAGTCCGACACGCTGAGTGTGTAGCCTATTGAGCGCATGCGCTCAGATAGTGATGCTATCATGATTTTGGTGATGTTCTGGATATCATCTTTGGTGAGCTTGTGGAACACTATGGTTTCATCAATTCGGTTGAGAAGCTCGGGGCGGAACACATTTTTGAGCTCGCCGAGCACCTTTTCCTTGATGGAGTTATAGTCGCTCGCGGCATCATCTGCTGCTGTGCCAAAGCCAAGAGAAGCCTTGGCTTTGTCGGTGATGAGGCGCGCGCCTATGTTTGATGTCATGATGACAACAGTGTTTTTGAAGTCAACCTTTCTGCCCTGAGAATCGGTGAGAACGCCGTCATCGAGAATCTGCAAGAGAATATTGAACACATCGGGGTGAGCCTTTTCGATTTCGTCAAAGAGCACCACGCTATACGGCTTTCTTCTCACCTTTTCGGTGAGCTGACCGCCCTCTTCATAGCCCACAAATCCGGGAGGTGAGCCAACGAGACGGGACACATTGTGTTTGTCCATATATTCACTCATGTCGATGCGGATGATTGCGTTTTCATCGCCAAATATCGCCTCGGCAAGTGATTTGCAAAGCTCGGTTTTGCCCACGCCTGTGGGACCGAGGAAGATGAAAGAGCCTGTGGGGCGCTTGGGGTCCTTGAGGCCAACCCTGCCGCGGCGGATTGCCTTGGCAACGGCGGTGACTGCCTCGTCCTGACCGATGACGCGCCCATGGAGAATTTCTTCCATATTTTTGAGGCGCTCCTGCTCCTCGGTGGCAAGCTTTTTCACGGGGATGCCCGTCCAGTCGGTGATGATGTCGCAGATGTCATCCTCGGTGACCAGAAGCTCGTCGGGCGAGTTGCTGCTCTCCCATTCTTTCTTTTTGCCGTCGAGCTCTGCGCGCAGCTTTTCTTCTTCGTCACGAAGCGAAGCGGCTGTCTCAAACTCCTGCTTTTCGATGGCGTCGCGCTTCTTTGCCGACACCTCGGCAAGGCTTTCTTCCACCGATTTTATTTCGGGCGGAGCAGTGAACGCCTTGAGACGGATTTTGGACGATGCCTCGTCGATGAGGTCTATTGCCTTGTCGGGCAAAAAGCGGTCGGTGATATAGCGCGCCGAAAGCCTTGCGGCACTCTCCACAGCCTCGTCCAATATGGTGACCTTGTGATGGGCTTCGTATTTATCTCTGATACCTTTGAGGATTTCAATGGTTTCGTCAACAGTAGGCTCGCCCACTGTCACAGGCTGAAAACGGCGCTCTAAGGCGGCATCTTTTTCAATGTTTTTGCGGTATTCATCGAGCGTGGTGGCACCGATTAGCTGAAGCTCGCCCCTTGCAAGAAGCGGCTTTAGGATGTTTGCCGCGTCCATTGCGCCCTCGGCGGCACCTGCACCTATGAGGGTGTGCACCTCGTCGATAAAGAGGATAATGCCGCTGTCCTTTTTGACCTCGTCGAGAGCCTTTTTGATGCGCTCTTCAAACTCACCGCGGTATTTTGTGCCTGCTATCATTGATGAAAGGTCGAGCGAAAATATTTTTTTGTCTCTCAGAATCTCGGGGATTTCGCCCGATGCAATCTTTTGAGCAAGACCCTCTGCCACTGCAGTTTTGCCCACGCCTGGCTCACCTATGAGGCAGGGGTTGTTTTTGGTGCGGCGCGAAAGAATCTGAATGACTCTCTCAATCTCTTTGTCTCTGCCCACTATGGGGTCAAATTTGCCGTCTTTTGCCATGCGCGTGAGGTCGGTGCCAAACTGCGACAAGCTCTTGGGCACATCGCCTCCGCTTTTTTTGGCAGAGTGACCCTTATCCTGAGGTGCGCCCGATTGTGAAAACATGGAGCTCACAAGCTCGTTTGCATCGATGCCAAACTCTGAGAGTATGCGCGCGCCCACGCTCTGACCCTCTCTGAGAGTGGCAAGCACTATGTGCTCGGGTGCAATGAGAAGCGAGCCGAGCTTTTTGGCTTCATTGAAGCTCATTTCCAAAATGGTCTTGCAGCGGGGAGTGAGAGGGAGTGACGAGCCGATGACGGTCATTGACGAATCGGGCGGTGAAAGCTCGCTGATGCGCGACACAAAATCTTCATATCTTATGCCGTCATCTTCCAAAGCCTGAGCCGCCTGAGAGCTGCCCTCTTTAAGTATGCCTGCTATTATATGTTCGCTTCCCACAAAATTGTAGCCCATCTCGCGGGCGGTTTCGTGAGCAAAGCGAAGCGCCGAACGGGATTTGTCGGTAAATCTTGAATCCATAACAGTTTCCTCCTTTATCTATTAAGAGCCTCTCTGAGCATTTCGGCTCTTTTCACATCTCTTTCTACTGCACCGTCTATGCCAAAGTCGGCGCTTATGTGTGCAGGAGATGCGCATATCATTATGTCATTTAAAGTGGTGTAGTCGGCATCGTCTATAATGCCAAGCCCTATGCCAAAGCGCACATCAGAGAGCCTATCCATCATTTCCTTGCTCTGCATTATGCGCGCTGAGCGCACTATTGCATATGAGCGCATTATGCGGTCTTCCAAAATGAGACCCTTTTTCTCCGAGAGCTTAGCTCTCAGCTCGCGCTCTTTTGAGATGATGCTGCCAAGTGTCTCACCCAGCGACGCTGCAATCTCTGCCTCTGACCTGCCGAGGGTGGTCTGGTTGGAAATCTGAAACAGATTGCCTGCCGACTTGGTGCCCTCGCCATACATGCCCCTCACTGTAGCTCCGAGCTTTGCAACTGCAGCAAACACGCTGTCCGCCGCGCCCGACATCACCGTGGCGCTCAGGTGGAGCATGTAGGAAATGCGCATGCCTGTGCCCACATTGGTGAGGCACGAGGTGAGGTAGCCGTATTTTTCGTGCATTGCATAGTCGAGCTTTTCAGAGAGGTAGTCATCGACTCTGCCAATGAGCTCAAGAGCCTTTTGCTCCTCAAAGCCTGCATAGATGCACTGAATACGCAGATGGTCCTCTTCATTTATCATGATGCTGACCTTTTGGTCTTCGCTGATGTATGCCGCGCACGGAAGAGAGGAGCTTGCAAGATTGGGGCTGATGTAGCGCTCCTCCACAAGCTTTTGCTTTTCAGCCTGGCTCATCGAGGGGAGGTCTACCTTGGTGAAGGTGTAGTTCATCTCTTCAAGTGCACCCTCCACAAGGTCAATGCCCCTTTGGGCATCGTCGGCATTCATCTTGTTTGGAAAAGGTATTCCCTTTAGGTTGCGCGCAAGGCGGATGCGGGTGCTTAGCACAACATCATCTTTTTCGCCATGCTCTTTGAACCATTCAGCCATTGTTTTCGCCCTCCTTTGCCTCAAGCTCTTTGATTTTGTCGCGCAAAACCGCCGCCTGCTCGTATTTTTCGTCTATTATCGCGCGTTTTAGCTCTTCTTTGAGATTTTTGAGTGTGTTATCTCTGGCAATCTTTTTGCCGTCGGCACCGCTGAGCTTGCCTTTGTGCACGGTAGACGGCTGGATTTTGGCAAGCATCGATTCCACAGGCTTTGAAAACACCTCATAGCATTTGTCACAGCCAAGGAAGCCCGTGCGCCTCACGCTGTCAAACGAGGTGGAGCACTGAGGGCACCTGAGAGCCGTCTGTGAGGGCGCCTTGGGAGATGAGAGAAAATCGCCAAACAGGCTGCCCAAGCCAAACGGAGCGTCGGAATCCTTGATGTAGCCAAGCTCTTTGGCGCAATCGGAGCAAAGGTGAAGCTCGGTGAGTTGACCGCCCGATATGTGTTTGTAGTGAAAATTGGCGTCTTTGACACCGCAATTGGAACATAACATAATATCACCGCCTATATAAACATTAACAATAAATTTTTAAATATACTTGCGCGCACCCTGTTTTTTAACGCGCCGTCCACAATCGGCGAGAGTGCGTTGTTGGAGCATGCCGACAAAATAAGCTTTGCCTTGTCGGCAGAGATGGTCTCGCTTGTGTAGAGATTGTCGATGATTGCCTCAAGGGTCATCACATCGAGCGATTCGCCAATGCTTGAGAGCACATGGCGGATTGCATCATTGCGGCTCATTGCCACTCGGGTGATTTTGATGTGACCTCCGCCTCCGCGACGGCTCTCTACTATATAACCCCTCTCGGTGGTGAATCGGGTGGAGATTACATAATTAATCTGACTCGGCACACAATTGAAATAGAGCGCAAGCTCGTTGCGTTTTAGCTCGATGCTGTTTTCATCTTCAAACAATTCGCGGATAAAATTTTCGATAACATCGCTCATTTTCATGCTCTATCATCCCTTTCCGAACATATTTTTGATTATTTGACTTTCTTTTTTAAAATTAGACTTTGACTTTCTTTGACCTTGCAAGCGCATTATACACCCTCTTCGGCGATTTGTCAAGTGTTTTTTTGAAATTTTTTCAAACTTTTTTCATGCATCGCCAAAGGTGCACCACAAGTGGCTTTCGACAGTTTTATGCAAAAATCGCGAAATTTATGCAAAACCGCGAAACCCTTGAAAACACTGTGTTTGCGACATTTTAGCACATAAAACTGACGAAAAAATGCGGAAAAAATTTTTTCACAAAAATTCGGTGTTTTTGAGACGAAAAAAAGGTCAAAAAGTCAAAAATTTTTCGGCTCAGAAATTGGAAGATTTTGTCGAAAATCATATGTGGAAAACCCCCGAAAACCCCATTTTTAAGCTGATTCGAGTGTGGATAAACCTGTGGATATGTGGAAATCCAAAGCCTTTTTTGACCAAAATTTTGTGCCAAAAATGTGTGTTTTTGTCAAATAAGCTCTTTAAAAAATATTCATTTTGTGCTACAATATTATAAGCAGTTGCGTTAATATCCGAGCCCGTTTTGGGTGCGTGTTTTTACGCCACTGCATCGTTAAAATACTCGCAAATGCGTCAGCATTAGCTCCGTTTTTGCCTTGCATTGCCGCAAAAACACAGCACCGAAAATTCTCTGAACCTAAAACAAGAAAAAATTGTAACTTTTCAAGGCGGCAGGTCGAAGGAATACTGGCGTATTTCGAGACCGACAACGAAGAAAAGGTGCTATTTTTCTTGTTTTAGGCGAGTTCGGATACTAACGCAACTGCTTATGAGGTGAATATATGATTAGAGTTTATTATGCCGATGTGTCACCGCT
This sequence comes from Clostridia bacterium, assembly GCA_017549745.1. Taxonomy (GTDB): domain Bacteria; phylum Bacillota; class Clostridia; order UMGS1810; family UMGS1810; genus RGIG1828. The sequence goes on from JAFYUA010000126.1 coordinate 6,011, forward strand.
TGGTGATGACAAAATATTTGATGATGCAGTAAGCTCCCTGCCCCCCTGCAGGCAAAAAAAAGCCGAGGCACTTGCGCGAAGAGATGACCGCAATCTTTCGGTGGGTGCGTCGCTTGTGCTTATGCATGCACTAAAATCTGCAGGATATGACGCGCACTCTCTGGAATTTGACATTCATGACGGCGGCAAGCCATATGCTAAAAATGCCGATGTTCACTTTAGCATCACTCACTCGCTCACACTTGCAATGTGTGCAGTGGCAGATTGCCCCGTGGGCATTGATGTGCAGAAAATTGCACCTTTTAATCCTGACATATGCAAGAGGTTTTTTTCACAAAGTGAAAGGGAGCAGATTTTTGAAAGCAGTGATGAGGATATAATAAAAGATACCTTTTTCAGAATATGGACTATAAAAGAGAGCTATGTGAAGATGACGGGCAGAGGTCTTGGCGCCTTTTCGGAATTTGAGGTCAGGCTCAGCCCCGCCCCATGCATCAAAGGCGGCGAAGAATGCACCATCACCGAGCTTGAGATGCGCGGCTACAAGGCGGCAGTGTGCGCCAAAGCTGATGACGCTATTGAAACAGAAAAGATAAAAATATTTTGAAAAAACACTTGCATTTTTATTTGGCTTGTGATATAATACCTTAGTGCCTTATCAGAGGCACTGATATGTGGACCTTTAGCTCAGTTGGTTAGAGCAACCGGCTCATAACCGGTTGGTCCGGGGTTCGAGTCCCTGAAGGTCCATAAAACAAAAAACCTGTCTTTTTGACAGGTTTTTTGTTTTATGGACCTTTCTCATCAATATAAAAACCTACATTTCCATAATTTGTGGGTTGATATCCTTTTGTATATACGA